>CAYSKU010000104.1:0-9146 GCA_964431775.1 uncultured Ruminococcus sp.
AAAATTCTGAAGTATAGCGCAAAAAGCTCCGCTATCTGTGCATATTGACTTTTTTAAAACACGTACTAACAGACAAGCTGTGCAGTATGCACGTTTGTCTTAGCTTATAATGAAAAGAAGGGCTTTATGCGAAGCTTTACGATCAATTCAAACGACGCCGGACAGCGTCTTGACAAATTTATCTCAAAGTCCACCTACGGTATGCCAAAGTCGCTCATGTACAAATTCATACGGACGAAGCGTATCAAGGTAAACCGCGGACGCGCACACGAGAACGATATGCTAAAGGTCGGCGACATCGTCGAGATGTACATCCCCGAGGAGTTCTTCGAGACCGCCTCGGAGACCGTCACCGACTACAGCCGTGTGAAGCTCGTTCCGGATATCGTGTATGAGGACGAAAATATCCTCCTCTGCAACAAAAAGCCCGGTATCCTCGTGCATACCGGCGACGAGGGAGACCGTGACCGCGCCGATGCGGACGAGCGCGAGACGCTCATCTACGCTCTCACGGCGTACCTCGTGAACAAGGGCGAATATCAGCCGGAGAACGAAGCATCGTTCGCGCCGGCACTGTGCAACCGTATCGACCGAAACACCGGAGGTATCGTCATCCTTGCAAAGAATGCCGCCGCTCTGCGCTGTTTGAATGAGGCGATACGTGAGAACAGGGTACACAAAAGGTATCTCTGCGCCGTTCACGGCAGACTGACGGGCGAGAGGACACTTCGCGCCTACCACCGAAAGGATCACAGAACGAACACCGTCTCGATAACGTCCGACATGAAGCCCGGAAGCCGCGAGATAGTCACGCACTACAAGGCTCTCTCGTATAACGCGGAGCTTGACCTGACCTTGGTCGAGATCGCGCTGATCACGGGACGGACACATCAGATACGCGCTCATATGGAGTTTATCGGTCATCCGCTGCTCGGTGAGGGAAAGTACGGCGTGAACCGTGACGACAGACGGCTCGGCTACAGCTCACAGGCACTTTATTCCTATGCTGTCGAATTTGAGCTCGATGACCCTGTGTTTTCCTATTTGAATGGTAAAGTGTACAAAGTTCCCGACAAATGCGTCAGATTTATGGAGCTTTTCGAGAAAAAAGACGGAAAAAGTGATGTTAAAAAGTCAAAAAAATGTGAAAAGCACTTGTAAAGCGATGCGTCATCATGTATAATTAGATGTAGAATCAAGACGTATATAAAAAATATCGTGAGGTGATTGGTCTTGGCATATACCTTCCGCGGCGGCATCCATGTTGAGGAATACAAAAATACCCGACGTTGCCGCATTGAAGCACTTCCGCCGCCGGACGTAGTTTCGATACCGCTGTCTCAGCATATCGGCGTACCTGCGTCCGCGCTCGTCAAAAAGGGAGATACCGTCACGATCGGACAGAAGCTCGGTGAGGTCGGAGAGGGACTCGGCTGTCCCGTACATTCGAGCATCTCGGGAACTGTCACCGATATCGTGAAGAAAACGTCGCAGAACGGTATTTCGGTCGAATACGTGGTCATAAAGAACGACTACAGAGGAACGGTCTGCCCGACACTTCGTCCGATCTCGAAGAAGCTCACCGAGGTAACGCCCGAGGAGGTCATCGAGACGGTCAGGGAGGCAGGTATCGTCGGTATGGGCGGTGCGGCGTTCCCGACCTACGAAAAGCTCCGCTCCGCACTCGGTAAGGTAGATAAGGTGATCGTGAACTGTGCGGAATGCGAGCCGTTCATCACCGCGAACCACCGTCTTCTCCTCGAGCAGCCGACACACGTCATAAACGGAGTGAAGATACTCCTCCGCGCACTCGGTGTGCGTACCGCGTACATCGCGGTCGAGGACAACAAGCAGGACGCCATAGACAAGCTCGAGGAGCTGACTGCCGAAAGTAAGCTGATCTCCGTAAAAACGCTCAAGACGAAATATCCGCAGGGCGACGAGAGACAGCTCGTCTACGCTCTGACAGGTATAGAGATACCGAACGGAAAGCTCCCCGCAGACGTTGGCTGTGTGATATTCAACGCGGAGACGTGTGCCGCAGTGTACCGTGCGTTCGCGACCGGTATGCCGCTCGTATCGCGCATAGTGACGGTAGACGGAGACTGCGTAAAGCATCCGCGAAACATACTCGTGCCTATCGGAACGAGAGTGCCGGAGCTCATAAGCTTCTGCGGTGGACTCATCCGTCAGCCGACAAGGATGATAAACGGCGGACCTATGATGGGCTCTGCACAGTGGGATCCCGAGATGTCCGTCACCAAATCGACAAGTGCGGTGCTTTTGTTCTCGGAGAGCTTCGGCAAAAAGAACGTACAGACACAGTCGTGCATACGCTGCGGAAAATGTATCAGAAACTGCCCCATGCGGCTCATGCCGATGTACATCGCGCAGTTTTCGAGGATACACGATCTGGAGCGTGCGGAGGAATACGGTGCGATGAGCTGTGTCGAATGCGGCTCATGCTCGTATAACTGCCCGGGCGGAGTCGAGATCGTCCAGCACATAAGAGTCGCGAAGGCTGCCATAAGAGCGGAGCGCACCAGACTTGCGGCGATATCCAAAACGGACGTTTGAGGTACAGAATATGGACAAAAAAACAGATAATATATCCTCTCGGGAGCGGTCGGAGGAGACACGTCGCCCGAAGCTGCCGGAGCTGCTTACCGTTACACCGTCTCCGCATATCAAAACGCCCACGAGTACCGCTTCGATAATGTTCGATGTCATTTTGGCACTCATTCCGGCGTTCGTGTGGGGAGTGTACGTTTTCGGTGTACGCGCTCTTGCGGTCGCGGCGGTGTCTGTCGCGGCGTGTGTCGGCTTTGAGGCGGCGGCACAGCTCCTGCTGCACCGCCCGATCTCGATCGGCGACCTTTCTGCGGCGGTGACCGGACTTCTTCTCGCAATGAACCTTCCCGTGACCGTACCGCTTTGGATGCCTGTCGTAGGTGCATTTTTTGCTATAGTTGTAGTAAAACAGCTGTTCGGCGGTATCGGCTCGAACTTTGTGAATCCGGCACTGTCCGCACGTGTGTTCCTGCTTTCGTGGGCGTCCGAGATGACCGGCTTTACTGCCGACGGCGAGAGGGTGACGAGCCTTGCGGTCACTCTGTCCGAGAGCGACATAGTAGCGACTGCGACACCTCTTGCTTCACTTAAAGCAGGTGAGCTTCCGACAGAGACGATATTCGATATGCTTCTCGGAAACCACGGCGGCTGTATCGGTGAGGTATCGTCACTTCTTCTGCTGGCAGGAGGTATATTCCTCCTTATTCAGAGGGATATCACATGGCATACTCCCGTTGCGTATATCGGGACTGTCGCGGTGCTGACGTTTTTGTTCCCACAGCACGGCGGAATGCCTGTTGAGTTCATGCTGTACGAGCTTTTGTCGGGTGGTCTGATGCTCGGTGCGTTCTTTATGGCGACCGACTATGCGACTACTCCGGTAATGCCGATGGGACGTATCATCTTCGGTGTCGGCTGCGGCTTGATAACGGTGCTGATACGCTATTTCGGCACGTACCCCGAGGGAGTCTCCTTCTCGATCCTTGTGATGAACCTGCTCGTGTGGTACATCGACCGTGCAACGATGCCGGCACGCTTCGGAGGAAAGAGCGATGAAAGAAAATAAAAAGAAGAAAAGTACCGCTCCCGTACCCGAGGAGCGTTCGTCCGAGTCGTTACAGCTTCCCGAGGACGAGCTTCTGATAGAGGAGGAGATCGTGCTGTCGGATGAAGACCCTCAGTCCTCCGCAGATCAAAGCTCTGTTTCGGAGGTTTCGACCGTCTCAGACGCTTCCACTGCCGAAGTCCCGAACGAGGAGCTGCCTGTATCGGAGGCTTCCGCAGAGGACGAAGAGCCTGTCGAGACTGCGGCTGTTGAGGATGGAGCGGAGAACGAGATGCAGACCGATGAGGTCGGCGAAAAGAGGGTCGGTGCGAACGCACACCTATATAAGATGGTAGCTGTTCTCACGTGCATATCGATGTCGATAGCACTTCTGCTCTCGGTCGTCAACGCGATGACGAAGGATGTTATCGCCGCGAACGTCGAGAACGAAAAAAGGGAAGCGGTGCTTGCCGTATTCCCCGAGGGAACGGACATGACGGAGCTTCAAACAGAGGACGGTGAGGTCTACGTCGTATTGAAGGATAACGAGATACTCGGCTACTGCGTCAACGCCGTTGAGAGCGGCTACGCAGGGGATGTCGGGATGATGATCGGAGTGAACACGGAGCATGAGATATGCGGTATACGTATCGTCTCGATGTCCGATACCCCCGGAGTCGGAACGAAGATACGAGGGGATGCGTTCCTCGAGCAGTTCCTTGGCAGAAGTGAGACGGTCGAGCTTGGCGTGAACGCCGATGCCATATCCGGTGCAACGTACAGCTCACGTGCCGTTGAAGCCGGAATAAATACCGCGCTGTCGGTCGAGATAGACCTGAGCCTCGTTGCCGACTCCATCGGTGCGACACTTCGTCCGGCGGATTACGACCCCGACGATTACGTAAGCTCGAATGAGTCGAACGGTGACGAGGAGCTGAATATAGGTCAGGCAGGTGAAGCCGAGGAGGCTGTTGAGCCTGTGACCGAGCCTATCGAACCCGAACCCGAGGTGGAAGAGCCTGCGACGGAGACGGAGGAGAACGAGCCTGTGATACTTCCGAATCCCGATCCCACGCCTGTCGTGATACCCGACGTCGAACCCGAGGTCGAGCCAACGCCCGAGCCTGTGGTCGAACCCACACCCGAGCCTGTGGTCGAACCCACACCTGAGCCTGTGGTCGAGCCAACGCCCGAGCCTGTGGTCGAACCCATACCCGAGCCTGTGGTCGAGCCCACACCCGAGCCTGTGGTCGAACCTACGCCCGAGCCTGTAGTCGAGCCAACGCCCGAGCCTGTGGTCGAACCCACGCCCGAGCCTGTGGTCGAACCGGAACCGGAGCCTGAACCGGAGGTCGAACCCGAACCGGAACCGGAGGTCGAAACGGAACCGGAGCCAGAACCGGAACCGGAGCCTGAACCGGAGCCTGAACCCGAACCGGAACCGGAGGAGACAGAGCCGGAGGAGACCGAACCGCCGAAGAAGCCTAACGCAGGCGGCTTCATAAAGCCGTAAAGAACAGGGGGAAAGCATATGAAAAAAACAATACCTACGCTGTTCAAGGAAGGTATACTTACGAACAACCCCGTCTTTGTTCAGCTTCTCGGAATGTGTCCCACTCTTGCAACGACTACATCTGTCGTAAACGCACTCGGTATGGGTGCGGCGGTGGTCGTGGTGCTTGCGTTCTCGAACCTGTTTATCTCTCTCCTCAGACGGATAATTCCGGCAGAGGTACGTATAGCCTCGTACATCGTGATAATCTCAGGATTCGTTACGGCTGTCGAGCTTGTGATAAAGGCATATTTCCCGACGATCGATGCGGCACTCGGTCTGTTCATACCGTTGATCGTCGTAAACTGCATAATTCTTGCACGTGCGGAGGCGTTCGCCTCCAAAAACGGACCGTTGGAATCGTTCGTAGACGGTATCGCAACGGGACTTGGCTTTATGCTCGCGCTCGTTTGCATAGCATCTGTTCGTGAGCTTCTCGGAACGGGTATGCTGTTCGCCTCCTCCGACGGTACGGGCGGTATACGTATCTTCGGTGACTGGTTCTCGCCGGCGACGATCTTTCTTCTGCCGTCGGGGGCGTTCCTGACACTCGGCTTCCTGATCGCGCTCGTTCAGAAGATACGTAATACGTCTGCGGAGCGCGCACGTGTCAAGGCACTTGAGCTCGATGCGGTCGAGGGCGGCTACCACGCGACCCTCATGAAGGATCCCGTTACGGGAAAGATAATCCGAAGGAGCTCGTATCGTGAGCCGACCGAGGTGTCTGCGGAGTCGCCCGACGAGGGCGCGGCGGAGAACGAAAAGGTCGGGAACGATGAAGAGGAGAGGGGAGAGTAACGATGAGCAGCATATTTATGATAATGTTCACGGCGATACTTACGGAGAACTTCATATTCTCGCGCTTCTACGGCTGTTGTCCGTTCCTCGGCGTATCCGACAAGCCGTCAACGGCACTCGGAATGGGCATGGCGGTAACGTTCGTCATCACTCTGTCGTCTGCGGCAACGTGGACGGTGTACCACTATCTTCTCGTTCCGTTCGGACTCGAGTACCTGAAGACCATCGCGTTCATTCTGCTGATCGCGACACTCGTTCAGTTTATCGAGATGTTCCTGCGGAAGTTCATTCCGGCACTGTACGGTGCGCTCGGGATATATCTTCCGCTCATTACGACTAACTGTGCGGTACTCGGCTCGGCACTCGTGAATATCGAGGAGGGCTACAGCTTTATCGAAAGTGTGGTCTTCGGCTTTTCGGCGGCACTCGGCTTTACGATGGCTATCGTCATCTTCGCCGGAGTACGTGAACGACTTGCCTTTGCAGAGCCGCCGAAGGCGTTCCGCGGCTTTCCCATACTTCTTATCTCCGCAAGCCTTGCCGCAATGGCGTTTTCGGGCTTCTCGGGAATGAAATTTTAAGGGGGGCTGTAGCGATGCTTGAACAGATTCTGATACCCGTTGTCATTTTTATAGGTCTCGGAGCGGTCATGGGGACACTTCTTGCCGTTGCCAGCCGTATCTTTGCCGTCGAACGGGACGAGCGTGCCGAGGAGATCGGCGCGTGTCTGCCCGGGGCGAACTGCGGAGGCTGCGGCTATGCCGGCTGCGCGGGACTTGCCGAGGCGATCTCCAAGGGAGAAGCGCGTGTGAACCAATGTACGGTCGGCGGCGCGGAGACTGCGACACGTATTGCGGCGATCATGGGCGTTGAGGCTGAGCATACGGTCAGGATGCGCGCACAGGTCATGTGTTCGGGAACGTCCGAATACGCGAAGAAGAAGTACATCTACGAGGGGATAAACAGCTGTGAGGCTGCCGCGAAGCTGGGCGGCGGAGACAAGCTGTGTCCGAACGGATGTATCGGACTCGGGAGCTGTGTGAAGGCGTGTCCGTTCGGTGCGATCAGCGTCGAGCGCGGAGTTGCGGCGGTAGACTATGCGAAATGTCGCGGCTGTGGCGTATGTCTGTCGGCGTGTCCTAAGGGCATAATAAACCTGATACCGTTTGACAGTAAGCATTGGGTGGGCTGTATGTCTCTTGAGGACGGAAAGACCACGCGCACGATGTGTGACGTCGGCTGTATCGCCTGCCGACTTTGTGAAAAGAACTGTCCGCACGGCGCGATCACGGTCAAGCGTTCCATCGCCTCGATAAATTACGAGCTGTGTACCGGCTGTGACCACTGCGTGGACAAATGTCCTCGTCACATCATATGGTCGGGTCAAAAGCAGGGTGAGCTCGGACTTGTGGTAACGCGCCTGAATCCCGAGGATATAGCAAAATAAAAAAAGACCGCCTATGCGGTCAGAGCAAAAGCCCCTCCGTGCAGGATATCTGCACGGAGGGGCTTTTTGTGGTTCGGAATATCGTAGCTATGCCCGTGCGGCGCGAAAACGATGCTACACAAGACAAAAAACGACAGGAAAATATCGGAATGTAAAGAAAAGCAGAGGTTTATTTACACTTGATTATTTAAGCTTCCGCGACTAAAACAGCACTGCCGAATTATGGCTTGTATACATAACGCATTGTAGCACACCCCATCCCTTTTGTCAATATTTTCATGGAAAGAAACCTCTACCTTTGTTTACAGGGGGGAGGGGGGATATACTCGAGCGATACTGTACAAGAAGAAAGGACATTGGAATGAAAAACAGGTTTATCAGCGGTTTTCTTTCGTTCATTATGGTCGTGAGTGTGGTATTGGGCGTGTTGCCGCCTGTCGAAGTCAGCGCAGCTGGTGGCGGAGCGTGTGGATTTCAAATTTCTTCACCTTCTGATGGTGGAACGATCAATGGATATGATACCGTTAAGATCAAGTGGAACAAGTATTCAGGTGCAGATCATTATTGGATAACGATCAAAGATGAAAAAACAGGGGTCACAGAATAATTACGGAAAAGACCCGACAAGCAGTACCGATACGAATGTACGTAATTCCGACATAACGGGAGACGGTATCATAGGTATAACGGATATTGCGATAGTTCAGGAAAAGAGCAATTACGGTAAACAGAATGCAGATGACCCGTATTACGATAACTGTACGGAGTACTATTCAGAGGGATAAGATCGTGTAATGTGTGCTAAAACGATATGAGCAAAATGGGAAGCTGCTCAAAGATATGATATATTCACTAAAACACATATCAAAGAGTAGCTTCTCATTGACTTATAGTACACAAAGCACTGAAGCATTGGTCGTAACAATGGATATCTTCAATTCATATGTTGACATCATAACAGATCATGATAACTCTTGCTGAGATCGAAAACGAATTCGGTGTCACAATAGCTCCGGAAGCATTGCAGGGGAGATATACTGTTGACTCTATAAATATGTACTTGAGCAATGTAAGCTGACCTCCTCATCAAAATGCCCAAAAATCACAAGTGTAGTTTGTGCAGATATACGAAAAACGCGACAGACGGGCGATTTTGGTTTTATTGCACTTGAAAAATCCCGTCAAATGATTTATGATATAAGATGAACGGTTTATTTGACCCGATAAATCCGTAATGAAAATTATTTACATATTTTGGAGGTTCCAGCATGAACGCATCTGACATCATTCGCGTTGGTATCATCGGCTGCGGCGGTATCGCAAACGGCAAGCATATGCCTGCCCTCAAGAAGGTTCCCGGCGTACAGATGGTAGCATTCTGCGATATCATCGTTGAAAAGGCAGAAAGAGCCGCTAAGCAGTACGGTACTCCCGACGCAAAGGTCTACGAGGACTACAAGAAGCTCCTCGAGGACAAGACCATCGACGTTGTTCACGTTCTTACCCCGAACCGCGCTCACTCCTTCATCACCGTTGATGCTCTCGAGGCAGGTAAGCACGTTATGTGCGAAAAGCCGATGGCTATCAACTCCGTTGAAGCAAAGAAGATGCTCGACGCGGCTGAAAAGTCCGGTAAGCTCCTTACCATCGGTTACCAGAACAGACAGACCGCTTCCGCTCTCTACCTCAAGGCAGAGTCCGAGGCAGGTACGTTCGGTGATATCTACTTCGCT
>CAYSKU010000105.1:0-9084 GCA_964431775.1 uncultured Ruminococcus sp.
GACAGATGCCATAATCGTAATTTCTGCAATTACTTTCTTATGAGCACCCGTGTAATAGCCGTGGGTCTTTTTTGACGGTCGAATATGAAATATCGTGG
Source organism: uncultured Ruminococcus sp. (assembly GCA_964431775.1). Lineage (GTDB taxonomy): Bacteria > Bacillota > Clostridia > Oscillospirales > CAG-272 > UMGS1696. Next base: position 99 of record CAYSKU010000105.1, read on the forward strand.
TCGATTTGAAACATTTTTGCGAAAACGAGTGTATCCAATGCTTGATAGACTGTTGAATTTCGCGCCGGATCATGGTATAATAACAGTATGATCGATCGAAACGGAGCTATATTATGACTTTCAAAAAAATTATCGTGTCGGTGCTTGCCTCCCTCCTTCTTGCAACGACTGTCGGTGCGTATACGACAGCACGTACCTATAACGGCGAATTTACCGACGTTTCAACGTCCGCTTGGTACTATGACGAGGTCGCGTCCGCGTATTCACTCGGGCTTATCAACGGAAAGAACGCGAACACCTTCGACCCGGACGGATACCTTACCCTTGCGGAGACCATAAAGCTTGCCGTATCCTGTCACCAGCTCATCTCGACAGGTGAGACGTCCGCACTCGACTGGTACACCGGCTACGTCCGGTACGCGGAGACGAACGGTATAGTGACGGAGACGTACCCCGACTACAACGCGGCGGCTACTCGCGGACAGGTCGCGGTACTGTTCTCACGTGCGCTCGTATCCTCAAAGGGAAACATGGACGAGATAAACAAGGCGGAGCTTGGCTCTCTGCCCGACGTCGATACGACCGCTTGGCACGCGGCATCGGTATATCGTATGTATCGCTTGGGCATCATGACCGGCGACGGTGAGCGTATGCTGTATCCCGAGTCGCCCGTGCGCCGAAGTGAGATATCGGCAGTCGTCATGCGTATGATCGACACAGACTCACGTGTCACGGTGAACGCTTCATCAACGTCTGCTTCGACTTCGACCTCAACGTCTGTCTCCGGCGGCAACGTCACGGCACAGACCGCGATAAACAAGATAAGCCTGTACGCCGGAACGAAGAAGGAGCAGAGCATCACCGGTATAAGCGGCATAGGTGCCGATCTTACCGTAAAGGATGGTGTCGCGACTGTCAACAGTGCCTGTATGCTCAGCCTTTCGACAAACGTTGAGCTTGAATCGGGCTGTCTCTCGTTCCGTCTGTACAAGGGCTGCGGCTACGAGTCGCTGAGCATAGCGCGTGGCTGGCTCGACAACGCGGCAGTCGGCGTGAACGGTACGGCGGTCGGAGAGATCGCGGACAAATACTACGCGATAAACACTCTGATGTACCTTTACGTCAACGGTGAGCGTATACCGATCACTCAGCTGTGGTACGCGGATCACAAGGACGAGAGCGGCGCGGAGTACACCACCTACGCCTTCTATTTCGACAAGGAGATAGACCTGTCAAAGGTCACGGACGTAAAGTTCCTTGCCGGTATGCAGGACTCTATAATTCTCGAAGCAAGCGGACTGACCGCTCTTTCCGACTTAAACAAGAGTACGACCGTACCGCCGTACAACGTACCGTCAGAGTCGGCAGCTTCGCCGAGCGCGTACAGTGCGGCAGTGAACGATGCGAAGAACGGAGCGGCAGAGATACTGTTCAGCTACGAATGTGACCGTTGTGCCATCCTGTACGGACGAGGTCTCTACGGTGGCGGCTCGAGCGAATATCGTCTTGTGATGATCTTCCGCAACGGAAACACGCAGACCGTCTACACGGGACAGCTCGAAGGTATCCGCGTGAATGCCTCCGGCAACGTCCTCTACTACACCGTCCTCGGACCGGACGGAAAGTCCATCGACTACGGTGTGAACTTCGACTCGTGACGCAGCAGACATCAGCATTCGTGAAGTCGAGGGCGATAGATGTTTTGCCCCGTACAGATCGCACGTTATTTTATAAGTGAAGGGAACGCCGCGGCGTTCCCTTACTTTTTTTATGTGCGGTCTGCATAGGACGAGCCGTCAGCCGACCGCGCATCACAGACGGTTTCTCATTATCTTGCCGCTCGTGGTCTTCGGAAGCTCGTCACGGAAGACGACTATTCTCGGATACTTGTACGGCGCGGTGTTCTGCTTGACGTAATTCTGTATCTCCTTTTTCAGCTCCTCGGTCGGCTCGGTACCCTTTGTTAAAACGATGGACGCCTTGACGACCTGTCCGCGTATCTCGTCGGGTTCTGCCGATACGCCGCATTCAAGCACATACGGAAGCTCCATTATGACGTTCTCGATCTCGAACGGACCTATGCGGTAGCCGGAGGACTTGATGACATCGTCCACACGACCAACGTACCAGAGGAAGCCGTCCTCGTCGCGCCATGCCGTGTCACCGGTGTGGTAGTAGCCGTCGTGCCATACCTCGGCGGTCTTCGCTTCATCGTTGTAGTAGCCTGTGAACAGACCGCACGGTGCGCCGTCAGCCACGCGAACGACGATCTCGCCCGTCTCACCGTCTGCGGTCTCGTTGCCGTCGGAGTCGAGGAGATGAACGTCGTAGATGGGACAGGGTCTGCCCATCGAGCCGAGCTTATGCGGTGCGCCTGTCAGGTTTCCGATCATGCAGGTCGTTTCGGACTGACCGAAGCCCTCCATGATCTGTAGTCCGGTGATCTCCTCGAACTTTCGATAGACCTCGGGGTTCAGAGCCTCTCCGGCGGTCGTTGCGTGCTTTAAGGAGGAGAAATCGTACTTCGAGAGGTCTTCCTTTATCAGCATACGGTACATAGTCGGCGGCGCACAGAACGTCGTGATACGGTACTTGCCGATCATCGGGAGTATCTTTGCCGCATCGAAGCGGTCGAAGTCGTAGACGAATATAGCCGCCTCGCAGAGCCACTGACCGTACAGCTTGCCCCACATGGACTTAGCCCAGCCGGTATCGGATATGGTGAAGTGGAGACCTGTGTCGGACGAGTCAACGCAGTGCCAGTATTTTGCGGTATGGAAGTGACCGAGGGGATACTTGTGATCATGCATCGCGATCTTCGGGTAGCCGGTCGTACCGGAGGTAAAGAACATGAGAAGGGGATCGTCTCCGCACGGACTGTCGTCTGTGCGCTCGAACTTTCCGCTGAACAGAGTGTATTCCTCATCGAAGCATCTCCAGCCCTCACGCTTGCCGTTTACGATGATCTTCGTCTTGAGCGTGTCGCAGCTCTCGGCAGCCATATCGACCTGATGTGCGGTGTCACCGTCGGCGGTGCAGAGTATAGCGGAGACTCCGGCAGCCTTGAAGCGGTACTCTATGTCGTGCAGGAGGAGCTGGTTCGGGGCAGGGATGGCGACAGCACCGAGCTTGTTCAGTCCGAGCATCGCGAACCAGTACTGATAGTGTCTCTTGAGGATGAGCATCACGCGGTCGCCCTTTTTGATACCGAGCGACTTAAAGTAGTTCGCGCACTGCGCGGAGGCACGCTTAAGGTCATGGAAGGTTATACGCTTCTCGGTTACACAGTCGTTTGCAACGTAGAGCATCGCGAGCTTGTCGGGCTTTTCCGTGCCGAGCGTATCGATAATGTCAAAGGCGAAGTTGAAGCGATCCGCACCTGTGAACTCTATTTTTGTGGGAGTACCGTTCTCATCCTTTTCGGTGGAGATGAACCGCTTATAGATAAATTCGGAGCGGTCTGCGTTTGCAACGGAGGAGGGACGAGCGGCGGTAAGCTCCGTCTCGTGCGTGTCGTCTGCGGTCTCGGCGGACGGATTCAGGACTATCGCATAGAACAGGCAGTCCGCACCGTCGAGGGCGATCATACCGTGAGGTGTGGAGCTGTCGTAATATATGCTGTCACCCTCGTGCAGTATCTCACTATGCTCACCGACCTGCACTTTGAGAGTTCCGGAGATGACGATATCGCATTCCTGACCCTCGTGGGTCGTGAGCTCTATGTCGGAGCGTTCGGCTCTTTCACTGTACTCGGCGACGACGTAAAGGGGCTCGGCTATACGATTTTTGAAGGAGGAGGCGAGGTTAAAGTAGGTCAGACCGTGTGCCTGCTCGATCTTCTGACCGTTACCGGAGCGTGTGACGGTGTAGCCTGCCAGGGTCGGGCTTTTTCCCTCGATGATATCGGTAACGTCAACGTTGAAGGCAAGCGCACAGCGATAGATGAACGCGAAGGTCAGGTTTGAACGACCGTTTTCGCATTCTATGTATTCTTCTTCCGTAATACCGGTCTTTGCTGCCATTTCCGAGGTACTAAAGCCCTCGATCTCACGAAGCTCCGCGATACGAGAAGCCATTTCGTGTATCTTGAATTCCAGCGCGGTAATGTTGCTTTTCATTCTGCGACTCCATTTTCATTGAGATTTTACGGGACGTTATATAAAACAAAAAACGTCCCAAAGATAACTTTGAGACGAACGATAGTCCGCGGTACCACTCAAATTGCAGCCGCTCGACAAACGAGAAGCTGCCACTCTCGGACTCAGACAAGTCCTATGCCGTTTACGGGGCAGTTACGGAAAGATTCTACTCACGCGGAGGGAAAAGTCCGCGTTTTCTTTCTTTCGGCTTAGGAGCTACCGTGCCGGGGTGGGGATCGGCGGCTCTCACCTATTCCGCCTTCTCTTTGGATCTTGCGCCCGAACGCTCTCCGTCATAGCCATTATATATATTTTAACGCAGAGTAACAGATTTGTCAATACAAAATAGAAAAAAACACAGAAAAGCGTCGGGACGACTGAGCCGACAGGTGGTCTGCATAAGACAAAAAGTCTGTAGACCGGATCTGCACAAACTCCACCATCGTGGGTCATCGTGCAGCCCAAGCTTCACGAACGCCGATGATTGTGTGCAGCCTCAGGCTGCCTCAGGCGACCTTTGTATATATTATAGCTGTTTTGAGGGGAATGAGTGCGGCAATTCGTCAAAGGGGTACTTGCTTTTTCGGGGAGTCAAGTGTATAATATTATGTACAAAATAAGAATAAGATATATCATTATCAGAAAGGCTGTTGTTATGCAGACTCTTCTCGCACTCTCCGTTGCGATGCTTGCCGGACTCATGATGTCCAGACTCACGAAGCTCTGGAATCTTCCGGCTGTCACCGCATATCTCGTTGCAGGTATACTCATCGGACCGTACTGCCTCGGTCGGCTCGGTATACCCGGACTCGGCTTCATCTCACATGAGGACGTTTCCTCCTACTCGATCATATCCGAAGCGGCTCTCGGCTTCATCGCCGTCGCGATGGGTAACGAGTTCCGACTTTCCGAGCTTAAGCAGATCGGTCGTCAGGCGGTCGTTATCGCGATATTCCAGGCTGTGACCGCGACTGTATTTGTAGATATCGCGCTCATAACGCTTCATTTTATAATGCCCGATAAGCTCCCCTTCTCCTGCGCCATCACCCTCGGAGCAGTCGCGACCGCGACCGCTCCTGCGGCAACGCTGATGGTCGTCAAGCAGTATAAGGCAGACGGTCCGCTAACGCATATGCTCCTTCCGGTCGTCGCGCTCGACGACGTCGTCGGACTTGTGGTCTTCGCCGTATCGTTCGGTATCGCAAAGGCAGTGGAGCAGGGAGCTGTAGACATGGTCTCGGTCATCGTGAACCCGATAGTCGAGGTCGTCGCCTCTCTCGCGCTCGGCGCACTGATCGGTCTCCTGTTCAACTTTACGGAGCAGTTCTTCCATTCGCGCAGTAAGCGTATGTCGATATCCGTCACCTACGTCTTTCTTGCGGTCGCGCTGTCGATGCTCGAGTTCCACATAGGCGCGGTCACGGTCGAGTTCTCGTACCTCCTCGTCTGCATGATGATGGGAACGATCTTCTGCAACCTCTGCGACTTTTCGGAGGAGCTTATGGATCGTATGGATCGCTGGACAGGACCTATCATGGTGCTGTTCTTCGTCATAAGCGGTGCAGACCTTGAGTTCTCGGTCTTCGGCGACTGGGCTATAATCCTTGTCGGTGTCGTCTACATCCTTTTCCGCTCCGGCGGAAAGATCGTCGGCGCGGCAGTCTCCTCACGCTTCATGAAGACCGAGCCGACTATACAGAAGTACCTCGGTATCACGCTCCTTCCGCAGGCAGGTGTCGCGCTCGGTATGACGCTGACCGCGCTCTCCCTCGGTGAACCCGGCGTTATAATACGCAGTGTCGCGCTGTTCGCCGTTCTGGTATACGAGCTGATCGGTCCTCTGCTCACGAGGATCGCTCTCGAAAAAGCCGGAGAGATCAGCGAAAAGCCCATTCCTGCCCGTATGCAAGCCAAGCTCGACTCCCAAAAGCAGCCTTAGGCAGCCTGAGGCTGCGGGCGGTCATCGGGTCGCCTGAGGCGACAGGCGGTCATCGGCGTTAGTTCAGCTTAGGCTTTACGACATCCCACGACAATATCATTTGTGCAGGGTTGTCTTCTGAGGCAGCCTGAGCCGCCGAGCGGTCATCGGGTCGCCTGAGGCGACAGGCGGTCATCGGCGTTCGTGAAGCCGAGGTTGGAGGATATCCCACGACAATGTAGGAAAGTGTGGAGTGTTGAGAGTTTAGAGTGGAGTTAACAAGATCTGATAGTATGACCTTACCCTTTACCGTAGGGCGGTGGCTTGCTGCCGCCGGAACGAAAGATAAGGCAATGCTATATTTTGTAAAAGCTCCACCCCACTCTTAACGCTCCGCACTTGTTTTTACTCCATACCTGCTGCTTGTCGGCTTCGGTGCCTACTGTCTGCGGTCTCAGACCGCTGTCGATGACTGTCTGCGGTCTCAGACCGCTACCGACCGGCGAACTATCTCACAAACGATATAAAATATATATAAATTTCCGTATAACTATTGCTTCATGGCAGAAAATGTGATAAAATATCATGGAAAGTTCACATCTTTTTAAAAATCGTTCAGCAAACGGTCTTTAAATCAAAAAAAGAAAGGATCTCCCATGAATCAGCGTGAAAAATTCTCATCGCGCCTCGGATTTATCCTGATCTCGGCGGGCTGTGCCATAGGTCTCGGCAACGTCTACCGTTTCCCGATCATCACCGGCGCGTATGGCGGTGCAATGTTCGTTCTGATCTACATTGCATTCCTCATCCTCCTCGGTATCCCCGTAATGACAGCCGAGCTTGTCGTCGGACGTGCGAGCCAGCGAAGCATAGCTTCCTCCTTTGACGTTCTCGAAAAGCCCGGACAGAAGTGGCACTTCATGAAGTACCTCGGTATCGCCGGCAACTATCTTCTCATGATGTTCTACACCACCATCACCGGCTGGATGTTCATGTACTTTATAAAGTACGTCACCGGCTCTATCATGGATAACAGCGGTGTCGAGGCACTCGGAAACGTCTTCGGCGAGATGGTAACGAACACCCCGAAGAATATCATTGCTACCTTTGCGGTCATCCTTATCTGCTTCGGTATCTGCTCACTCGGTCTCCAAAAGGGCGTTGAGCGCATCACCAAAGGAATGATGGTCGCGCTGTTCGTGCTTCTGATCGGCCTTGCGGTCTACTCCTGCACGCTCGATAACGCAGCGGAGGGACTGAAGTTCTACCTCATCCCCTCTGTCGAGAACATCAAGGATTCCGGTATCATGACCGTCATCTCCGCCGCTATGGGACAGTCGTTCTTCACCCTCAGTGTCGGTATCGGCTCTATCGCGATCTTCGGCAGCTACATAGACAAGGATCGCAGTCTTCTCGGTGAGGCGTGTACCATCATCAGCCTTGACACGTGCGTCGCGCTCATGTCCGGACTTATCGTGTTCCCTGCATGCTTCACCTACAATAACGGTGTTACCGCAGATGCAGGCTCGGTCGGTGCAAGCTTCCTCTTCACAACTCTGTCGAGCATATTCAATGACATGGCTGGCGGTCGTCTGATCGGTTCGCTCTTCTTCCTCTTTATGATCTTCGCGGCTCTCTCGACTGTCATCGCCGTATTCGAGAACATAATGTCCTTCTGGCTCGAGCTGACCAAGCTGAATCGTGTACAGGTCGCGCTGATCAACATCGTACTCATGCTCGTGCTGTCTCTGCCGTGCATACTCAGCCTGAACGTATGGGATGACATTCTGATCTTCGGTAAGAACTTCATGGATCTCGAGGACTACACGGTCTCGAATATCCTTCTTCCCGTCGGAAGCCTTATGTACGTCCTGTTCTGCACGCGCAGGTTCGGCTTCGGCTGGGACAAATTCATTGCGGAGGCAAACACCGGCAACGGTCTCAAGGTACCGAAGTGGATACGTCCCTACGCGACGTTCGTGCTTCCCCTTATAATCATAGCCGTTCTTATAATGTCTGTACTGTAAAATAAAATAATATCACAGGGTGTGCACTCGTATGAGGTACGCCCTGTGATATTTTCTGTAGCTCTATAGCTTTTTCGTTTTGCCGAGGGATAGGAGATAGTCGCGCATGACGTCATCCGGCTCGATGAAGATACCGACATACCTGTTGCCGTCGATGAAGACGAGCGCGAGCAGGTCGGTCAAGCCGAGCGTGACGGTGTAGTCGTAATAGACGTAGCCGTCCTCACGGTAGCGTTCGCGGAGCGCGGACTTTGTCGCGCCGTTGTTCCTCTCGAGCGGATAGACCGCGACGAGGTCGGCAAGCGACAGCACACATTCCGTAGCACCGGCACGGCTTCCCTGTGAACGGTCTACCGTAAAGTCGAGGGTCTCGGGCGGCATATGTGATATCCCGGGTGCGGAGGATGCTCCGGCGTACACGCCGACCTCACCGGACGGTGCCGCACCTGCTCCGGCAGAGCGTGGGTGTATGCTGTAGGTAAAGTGAGTCATCTTGTAGCGCACGACGGTAAAGACTGCCGCAACGACGGCGATCACCGTTATGAACTGAAAAAGTGCGCCGCCTATCGCGATACCGCGTGCTTCGCAGAATATCGGGACAGAGTAGGTGATACCGCCGAGGACGAGAAGTGCCGCGACTATCGCCCATATACGCGGATTTTTTTGCTCCGGAGAACAGTGCATAGGGTATACTTCCTTTTATAAACGAGTCCTGAAAAAAAGCGCATCCGTGTTACCTTACGATAGCACGGATCTTATGTTACGCTTCTTTAGTTGTCTTGATGATCTGCTTGCCTTCGTAATAGCCGCAGCTCTTGCAAACACGGTGAGCAATGTTGTATTCGCCGCAGTTAGAGCACTTGACCATGCCGGGCATATCAAGCTTCCATACGTTGGAACGT
>CAYSKU010000106.1:0-9014 GCA_964431775.1 uncultured Ruminococcus sp.
GGAGGCTCGCGAACTGAGCCTCCCTTGCGCGCGCCCCTCGCAGGGGCATAAAATTTAGAAAACGACCCGAGGGTCGTTTTCTTACATATAAAATTACGTAAAGCTTAGACTTTATAAAAAGTCTGTAGACTAAACTTGCACAAATAATATTGTCGTGGGTTGTCGTGCAATTTCAAGTGAAAGTACGCCGATGACTGCCTGCGGTCTCAGACCGCCGCCGATTTGACATTTCGTCACTTCCATGGTATAATTAAAAATTATGATATACGATGCTTTCGGAGGAAGCCTTACATGGAAAAGGGTGATTCACCAAACATGAAGCTCACACCAACAGAACTCGAATACCGCGAAAACTTCGACGTCGCCGTCATCGGCGCAGGTCACGCCGGTGTCGAAGCCGCACTCGCCTGTGCGCGTATCGGTCTCGATACCGCCCTCTTTACCCTCTCCCTCGATGCCGTTGCCAATATGCCCTGTAACCCCTCCATCGGAGGTACGGGTAAGGGACACCTCGTCTTCGAGATAGATGCCATGGGCGGTGAGATGGGCTTCGCCGCCGACTGCGTGACTATGCAGTCCCGTACCCTAAATACAAGCAAGGGCGCGGCTGTCCGCTCCAAGCGTGTCCAAGCCGATCGCCGCAGATACTCCGACCTCATGAAGGAAACCATCGAGCATACACCGAACCTCCGTCTCATTCAGGCTGAGGTGACGGAGCTGCTCACCGTCCCAAACGATAATGGAGGTAACGCCGACACACTCGCCAAGCACCGCGTCGTCGGTGTGCGTACCGAGCCGTGCGGCGACTTCGGCTGTCGTGCCGCCGTCATCTGCACCGGAACGTACCTCGGCGGTACGACCTACGTCGGGGACGTGTGCCGTCAGTCGGGTCCCGACAATTCCCTCCCCTCGGTCGGTCTGAACCGCTGTCTCGCAGGACTCGGGATATCACTCATGCGCTTCAAGACCGGAACTCCTCCGCGCATACATCGCCGCTCCATCGACTTTTCCGTCCTCGAGCGGCAGGAGGGTGAGGAATACATCACCCCCTACTCCTCACGCACGGATGAGGCTATGCTGAACGGCATACGTCAGGTCGCGTGTCACGTGGTCTACACGAACGAGGAGACACATAGGATAATACGTGAGAACATCCACCGTTCACCGCTCTACTCGGGCAAGATACACGGCACGGGTCCGCGCTACTGCCCCTCCATCGAGGACAAGGTAATCCGCTTTGCGGACAAGGAGCGTCACCAGCTCTTTGTAGAGCCGATGGGTGAGAACACGGACGAGATATATTTGCAGGGCTTTTCGTCCTCCCTGCCTGCCGACGTACAGCTCCGTATGCTCCACACGCTGCGCGGCTTCGAGCACGCGGAGATCATGCGCTACGCCTACGCCATCGAGTACGACTGCATAGACCCTCTCGAGCTTTACGGAACGCTCGAGGTCAAGAAGGTCTCGGGTCTGTTCGGCGCAGGACAGTTCAACGGAAGCTCCGGCTACGAGGAGGCGGCGGCGCAGGGGCTTCTTGCAGGTCTGAACGCTTCGCTCTACGTTCGCGGTATGGAGCAGATATTATTACCGCGCCATTCGTCCTATCTCGGCACGCTGATCGACGATCTTGTCACAAAGGGGACGAACGAGCCGTACCGCATAATGACGGGACGGAGCGAATACCGACTTCTGCTACGTCAGGACAACGCGGAGGAGCGTATGTCGGGCTACGGTCACTACGCAGGACTTCTCTCGAACGAGAGGTACGCGGAGACCTTAGCACGCACAAAGTCGGTACGAGACGAGCTCGAACGGCTGTCGCACGTTCACGTCGGACCGACGTCGGGCATAAACGAGCTTCTTGAGGAGCGCGGCACGACGGCGATAACGTCGGGGGCAAGTCTGTGCGACATAATACGCCGTCCCGGCATAGACTACGCGGCGACTGCGGCGTTCGACCCGGGCAGACCGACACTTCCGCGCCGCATAGCGGAGCGAGTGGAGACGGAGATAAAGTACGAGGGGTACATCCGTCACCAGCTCGAGGAGGTCGAGCGGCAGAGAAAGTCTGACACGACGAGGCTTCCGCCCGACACGGACTACTCCTCGATACGCGGCTTACGGCTCGAGGCGGCGCAGAAGCTCGACCGCGTGAAGCCCTCGACGATCGGTCAGGCTTCGCGCATCTCCGGCGTGAATCCGGCAGACATCACCGTGCTATTGATATGGCTACAGGGTCGGGTCGGCTGAGCCGGCGGCGTGTCGCCGCTGACATAGTCGGCGTTCGTGAAGTCGAAAACGTTTGACGACCCACGACAATATTATTTGTGCAGTCGGCTGAGCCGACAGGCAGACATCGGCGCACTTTCAGCTTAGATTGAAAGATATCCCACGACAATATTATTTGTGCAGACTTATCTGCTGACGAGACAGTTTAGTTGAACGTAGATGAGCCTCCCTCCGGGAGGGAGGGGGACCGCGTAAGCGGTGGAAGGAGAGCGCGTTATAATAGATCTGCACCAATGATATTGTCGTGGTATCTCTTTCAACTTAAACTGAAAGTGTCCCGATCTTGCCCGTCGCCTCAGGTGACCCGTTTCATGTTTGCGGTCTCAGACTGCCGCACTCTCCTTCAGTCGCCGTCGTCGCCACAAATGGCGACTGCGACAGCTCCCTCCCGGAGGGAGCCTCAGCCATGTATAGCTGAATAGTGAAGAATTCGAACAAAATATAGCATTACCTTATCTTTCGTTTCGGCAGGAGCAAGCCCCTGCCCTACAATAATCGAGAAAAACGACAAATTTATGTAAAAACTCCACCCTCCAAACCACACATCCTCCACCCACTCTTCACCATAAAAATATGAAATACAAAAATATCGCTTATATCGACACCGCCGCTCTGGCGCATAACTATACCACCGTCTGCGAAAGGGTCAACCGCGACCGCGACAGCTCCGCGCCCACGCGCCCCGTCATCGCCGTTGTGAAGGCTGACGCCTACGGTCACGACATCGCCCTCGCCGCAGACGCCTTCTCGAACGCCGGCTGCTCGTTCTTCGCCGTCTCCTCCGAGGAGGAGGCTCTCGAGCTTCGCCGTCTCGAGGACGCGAACGGACGTCATCCGTCAATAATCATCCTCGGTCACATCCTGCCCGAAAACGCACGTGAGATGGCAGAGAACGACATAATCTGCACGGCTGTGTCGTTCGACAACGCCGTCCTGCTGAACCGCGTCATGGAGGGCTGTGCCACTCCCCTCCGACTGCACGTCAAGCTCGACACCGGAATGAATCGTGTCGGCTTTCCGACATTTGACGAGGCACGAGCGGACACCGTAGAGCGGATACGTGCGGTCTCCGAGATGGAGAACGTTCGTCTCTGCGGCATATTCACGCATTTTTCGTGTGCCGACACCGACCTGACCCTCGAGGACACGGGCTACACCGCGCTCCAGCTCGAGCGTTACACAAGGACGCTCGACGCGCTGGCGGCGGCAGGGGTCAACGTAGGGCTTCGCCATGCGGCGAACAGTGCGGCGGCACTCGATCTGCCGGAGGCGTACTTTGACGCGGTACGTGCCGGAATGATCCTGTACGGACTTTCGCCGGTCGGCGACAGGCGGCAGGCTGTGGCGGCAGGGCTACGTCCCGCGATGCGCTTCTGCTCGCGTGTCGCGCACATACACAAGGTCGCTTGCGGAGACAAGGTGAGCTACGGCGGCACGTACACGGCGCAGGTCGAGCGCACCGTTGCGGTCGTTGCGGCAGGCTACGCGGACGGCTACGAGAGGGCATACTCCGGCTGTGCGGTAGAGATCGGCGGCAGGAGGTATCACTCGATCGGCAGGATCTGCATGGATCAGTTCATGGTAGACATAACGGGACACGAGGAGGAGGTCGGTGTTGGTCAGGAGGTAACTCTGTTCGGCGGCGACGACGGAGAGCTACTCGAGTCTCTCGCCCTCTCCGCCGACACCATCAACTACGAGGTCCTCTGCTCCCTCTCCAAGCGCGTCAAACGTCAGGCGGTCTGAGACCGCAGGCAGTCATCGGCGTACTTTCAGTTGAAATTGCACGATAACCCACGACAATATTATTTGTGCAAGTTTAGTCTACAGACTTTTTATAAAGTCTAAGCTTTACGTAATTTTATATGTAAGAAAACGACCCTCGGGTCGTTTTCTAAATTTTATGCCCCTGCGAGGGGCACGCGCAAAGGAGGCTCAATTCGCGAGCCTCCCTTGACTCTCGGCGACCCGAGGCGTTCCCCCTCGGGACACCCCCTTTCGTGAAGCTAAGTAGTTGAGAACACCGACTATCATTGCAGTCACATCGTTCGCCCCTACGAGTTGGGGTGACGATAACCTCGATATAGTCAGCTCCACACGTTTTTGCGAATAGACGGAAAGAATACCTCACTACGCATCCGTCACTCTCGGTATTCTACCACATCCGTGCGTCGCCACTTGTGGCGACCGCTAAAACGTGTGCAACATACTATATCACCAACTTCCGTCACCCCAACTCGTAGGTATATACGTCCTGACTGCAACGATAGTGGGTATTCTCCCCTACTTAACTGAAGCAAAGGGAGAGTCCCGAGAGGGAATGCCGGACACGTAGTGTCTGAACCGGTGTGCCGCCCCTACGCGGGGCATTAAATTTAGAAAACGACCCAAGGGTCGTTTTCTTACATATAAAATTACGTAAAGTTTAGACTTTACAAACAGTCAGCAGACACCGTGCAGTCTGCACAGACAAAACGTCAGCAGACCGATCCTGCACCAACTCCACCCTCGTGGGATATCCTCCGGTTTCAACTTCACGTGCGCCGATGACTGCCTGTCGCCTCAGGCGACCCGATTAGCGTTCTTCGCGGAAGTAGGCGAGACCGAGGGAAGCAGGGGGCTGGGACTCACGCTTGCGCCGCATACTTACGATGATGAGTACGAGTATCGTCACTATGTACGGTATCATCTGATAGAGCGACTGCGTCCGCTCAACGTTCGTCGCGCCAAGCAGCTTCGGAAGGAAGTTGTACAGCCAGTACAACAGCCCGAACAGGTACGCTCCCCATATGGCGTTCAGCGGTCTCCAGGTGGTGAAGATCACGAGCGCGACCGCAAGCCAGCCCAGTGCCTCGATCTGTCCGGTCGTTGCCCATATGCCGTTGTTGTAGTCAAGTACGTAGTACAGTCCGCCGATGCCCGATATTCCCGCACCTATCACTGTAGCCGCGTACTTGTACTTCGTTACGTCTATTCCTGCCGCGTCCGCCGTACCCGGGTTCTCTCCGACCGCCCGCAGGTTCAAGCCTACCCTCGTCTTGTTCAGGAATATGTGCATCACTATCGCAAGTACTATCGCCGCATACGCAAGAAAGCCGTAGGAGAATACCGTCTCCCCAACTACCGGAAGTGACGACAGACCCGGGATACGCCTCGTGAACGCCGCGTTCGTTATCGGTGCCGCCGTGTAGACCTCTCCCTGTAGCAGATACGCCCCAAAAAAGTTCGCAACGCCCATGCCGAACGTAGTCAGCGCAAGTCCCGTCACATTCTGATTTGCACGTAGCGTGATCGTCAAAAAGCTGTAGATCAGTCCCCCGAACGCCGCCGCCGCAAACGCCGATATCAGCGCAAGCAGTACGCATACCGCCGCGATAGGTGACTCCGTCCCGTTTTCGTACAGGTACGAGGACGCAAAGCCCGCAAACGCTCCGAGATACATTATACCCGGAACTCCGAGATTCAGATTTCCCGATTTCTCCGTCAGTATCTCACCCATTGAGCCGAACATTATGATCGTCCCGAACTGCACCGCCCGAACGATCCATGCAATTATGCTTGTTTGAATCATATGTTATCCCTCTATTGAAATAATATGAGCAGCCTGCGGCACGATATCCCACGATGGTGTGGTAAGAACGAGCCGTCGGCAGCCTGAGGCTGCGCGCAGTCTTCGGCGTTATTTCAGCCGAAATTGCACGATATCCCACGATGGTGTGGTAAAAGCCGTCGGCAGCCTGAGCTTAGTCATGATGCCGCCTGAATATTAAGCGGTAGTTGATGAAGAATTCACTGCCGAGGATGCAGAACAGGATGATGCCGGAGATTATGTCCGTTATGTAGTCGTTCAGTCCGAAGCTCGAGGCTATCTGTCCCGCACCTTTTTCGAGGAATATCAGCATGAACGAGATCAGTGCCATGTAGAACGTGTTGAACTTCGCCAGCCATGCTACGATTATCGCCGTAAAGCCGTTTCCTCCTGCCGTGTTGGTCGCGATAGTGTGCTTGTTTCCGGCTACGATGATAAAGCCGCAAAGTCCGCAGATCGCACCCGAGATCAGCATGGTGCGTATCGTAACCTTAGCTACGTCTATACCTGCGTAGCGTGCCGTGTTCTCCGACTCGCCGACGACCGATATCTCGTAGCCGTGCTTCGTGTATTTCAGATAGATGAACATCACCACCGTCAGCACCGCAACGATGATAATATTCAGCGTGAAGTCGTGTCCGGCAAGCTTCGGGAACCAGCCTATCTTAGTCCCCATGTTGATCGTACCGAGGGACGATGCCTGTCCGCGAAGTATGTTCGTCGCATACGCAACGAGCTGTATGGCAACGTAGTTCATCATTAGGGTAAAGAGCGTCTCGTTCGTGTTCCAGCGCGCCTTGAAGACAGCCGGTACCATGCCCCAGATCGCTCCGCAAAGCACGCTCGTCACGAGCATCACGAGAAACAGCACCGGTGTCGGAAGCCCCTGACCGTACATCATGCACAGCGCGGTCGCAAATCCCCCCATAAGCACCTGACCCTCCGCGCCTATGTTCCAGAACCGCATCTTGAACGCCGGCGCAAGTGCTATTCCTATGCAAAGGAGGGAGACCATGTCGCGCATCGCCCACATGAAGCGGAGCGATGTCTCAAACGTTCCCTTGAACATCTCTATGTATACCCTGATCGGGTCAAGTCCGGTAACGAGTACGATGAAGACCGCATCTATGATCAGCGCAAGGACTATCGCGGCGGCTCGTATGCCCACCTTCTTCTTCATCGGAACTCCGTCCCTCTTCGCAAGCCTTATGAGCGGCTCGCGTATCACGGTGTTTTCTGCTTTGTTCATGCGTTTCGTGTCTCCTCTCCGACCTGCTTATGCTCTGCCTTGGTCATGAGCAGTCCGAGCTGCTCCTTGGTCGCGCTACGTCCGTCAACTATGCCTGTCGCCCGACCCGCACACAGCACGAGTATCCGGTCGCACAGGTCGATCAGAACGTCAAGATCCTCGCCGACGTATATGACGGCAACGCCCTTCTCCTTCTGCTCCGACAGCAGGTTGTATATCTGGTACGACGTTCCTATGTCAAGTCCGCGCACCGCGTAGGCGGTCATGAGTACGGCAGGAGCTGCCGCTATCTCTCGTCCGACAAGCACCTTCTGCACGTTGCCGCCCGACAGACGGCGCACGGGTGTGTTGACGGACGGCGTTACGACCGCAAGGTCGTCGCGTATCTCCTCCGCAAGGTCGTGCGGCTGTTTGCGCTCGACAAAGAACGAGCTGCCGTTATCGTAGGACTTTAGCATCATGTTGTCGGTCATGCCCATAGAGGCAACGAGACCCATACCGAGCCTGTCCTCCGGCACGAACGAGAGCGCGACACCCATCTCGCGTATCTGTCTCGGTGTACGACCGATCAGGGACTCGGGCTGCTCGGTCTCGGGGGAGATGAACTGTATCTCCGAGCCGGCATCCGCTATGTGAAGTCCGGCGATAGCCTCGAGAAGCTCCTTCTGACCGCAGCCGGAGATACCGGCGATACCGAGTATCTCACCGCCGAGCGCATCGAAGGTGACGTTATCGAGGAGCTTGACCCCATCCTCGCCGGTTATCGAGAGGTTCTTCACGCACAGACGCTTTTTCGTATTGACGGGGGTCTTTCGCTCGATATCGAGCGTGACCTTTTTACCGACCATCATTTCGGTAAGTGAAAGCTCCGTAGCACCGACGGTATCGACCGTACCGACGTACTCGCCCTTACGGAGTATGGACACGCGGTCGGAGACGGACAGCACCTCGTGCAGCTTATGGGTGATTATGACTATCGCCTTACCGTCCTTTTTCATCTCGCGCAGGACGTTAAAGAGGCGTTCCGTCTCCTGCGGAGTGAGGACGGCGGTCGGCTCATCGAGGATGAGTATATCCGCACCACGATACAGCACCTTGACTATCTCGAGGGTCTGCTTTTGGGAGACGGTCATATCGTAGACCTTCTGCTCGGGGGTGATATCGAAGCCGTAGCGATCGCAGATCTTTCGGACACGTTCGCCGACCGCCTTTAGGTCGAAGCGACCGTGCTCCTCGAGACCGAGGACGATATTTTCGGCGGCGGAGAAGACATCGACGAGCTTGAAGTGCTGATGTATCATACCGATACCGAGTGCGAAGGAGTCGCCGGGGGAGCGTATCGAGACCTCGCGACCGCCGACAAAGATCTGACCCTCATCGGGGTAATAGATACCCGAGAGGATATTCATTAGAGTAGTTTTACCGCTGCCGTTCTCGCCGAGGAGGGACAGCACCTCACCTCTGCGTATAGAGAGTGAGATATTCTTATTTGCGACGACCTCGCCGAAGGTCTTGGTGATACCGACGAGGGTTATAGCGTCGTTATTATTGATGTTTTCCATTAAAAAGCTCCTGAAAAAGCTATATAGACGGTGTTTTTTATTTTTATCTGACGGGTCGGGTGGAAGTTTTGTCTGTGCAGACCGCTTGTTATCTATAGAACGTTCGTCCTGTGCAGACCGCACATTTTTTATAAGGAAGGAAACGCAAGCGTTTCCAATATCTAATGCCCCTACGCGGGGCGGCGCAGAAGTTCAGACACTACGTGTCCGGCATTCCCTCTCCGGACTCTCCCTTTGCTTCAGCTAAGTAGGGGAGAATACCACAGAACCTTGCAGTCACATCGTTCGTCCCTACGAGTTGGGGTGACGGAAGTTTGTGATATAG
>CAYSKU010000107.1:0-8966 GCA_964431775.1 uncultured Ruminococcus sp.
TCGTATTTCAAGGGGAAATTCTGAAGTATAGTGCAAAAAGCTCCGCTATCTGTGCGTATTGACTTTTTTCAAACACGCCCTAAGACAATGCTTCGGGGAACGTTTTCGGACGTTCCCCGAATTTTACGTATGTCAGCCGACATTTTGATGCATTATTAAATTTAATAAATATCTGTTGTTTTTCTCTACTCCGTATAGTATAATATGATCATCGTAGAAAAAAATTCTCTTTTGAAAGGACAAACACTGTGAGAGTTGTATTTTTTGACCTCGACACACTGCGCCCCGACCACCTCGGTTGCTACGGCTATTTCCGCAACACCTCCCCGAATATTGACAGTATCGCGAAGGACGGTGTTATCTTCGATCGTTACTACTGCTCCGATGCGCCCTGTCTCCCTTCGAGAAGCGCGCTGTCGAGCGGTATGTTCGGCATACACAACGGTGCGGTCGGTCACGGCGGCACGGCAGGCGACCAGTTTATTGAGGGTGAGTCACGCGACTTCCGCTCCGAATTCGCATGGACTAACCTGTTCCACCAGTTCCGCCGCGCAGGTATGTACACCGCAAGCATATCCACGTTTGCGGAGCGTCACACGTCCTACTGGTACTACGGCGGCTTCAACGAGATGCACAACATCGGCACAGGAGGCGGCGAACGTGCGGACGCGGTCTCTCCTATTGCCATAGACTGGATAAAGCGTAACGCAAAGCGTGACAACTGGCTTCTCCACATCAATATGTGGGATCCGCACACCACGTACCGTACTCCTGCCGAGTTCGGCAATCCGTTCGAGGGTGACGATTTCTTCGAGCATACGTGGATGACACAGGAGACGATAGACGAGCAGCGCAAGGAGGCATCTCCGCACGGTGTACGTGAGCTGGGTATGTACAACAACACGCCGCTCCCGAACTATCCGCGTCAGCCCATGGAGATACACGACATGAACGACTACCGCACCCTCATAGACGGCTACGACTGCGGTATCGCGTACATGGATATGCACATCGGAAGGATACTTGACGCACTTCGCGAGGAGGGCATATACGATGACGTTTCGTTTATCGTGACCTCCGACCACGGTGAGAACATCGGTGAGCTGAACAGCTACTCCGAGCATTCGACAGCCGACAACATCACGTGTCGTATTCCGATGATCATAAAGTGGAAGGGTGGACAGTCGGGCATTATCGACAATGAATTCCACTACAACGTAGACCTTTGCCCGACACTTGCGGATCTCTTTGGGCTTGCACCGGCGAAGAACTGGGACGGCAAGAGCTACGCGGACACGCTTCGTGACGGAACGCCCGTCTCACGAGACTACGTAGTACTTTCGCAGATGGCGCACGTTTGCCAGAGGAGCGTTCGTTTCGGGGACTGGCTGTATATGCGGACCTACCATGACGGCTACCACAACTTCCCGCGTGAGATGCTCTACAACGTCAAGGAAGACTATTACGAGACGAAGAACGTAGCGGCAGAGAATCCGGAGGTATGCGACAAGGCGGCGCACCTGCTTCTCGAGTGGTTCGACGATGCGATGCTTCGTTCGAAGAAGGGGATAGACCCGATGCAGACGGTGCTTCGAGAGGGCGGACCGTACCACACACGCGGCTGTCTTGCGGAATACTGTGAGTTCCTCCGTCGCACCGACCGTGCAGACGAAGCCGACCGTCTCATCGCCCGTCATCCCGACGAGCTATAGTCGGGTCGCCTGAGGCGACGGGCAGTCATCGGCGCACGTGCAGTCGAGATCGCAAGATAACCCACGACAATGTCATTTGTGCAAATTTGTCTGCTGACGGGTCGGCTGAGCCGACAGGCGGTCATCGGCGGCGGTCTGAGACCGCTGTCGGTCATCGGCGCACGTGCAGTCGAGATCGCAAGATAACCCACGACAATGTCATTTGTGCAAATTTGTCTGCTGACGGGTCGGCTGAGCCGACAGGCGGTCATCGGCGGCGGTCTGAGACCGCTGTCGGTCATCGGCGCACGTGCAGTTGAGATCGCAAGATAACCCACGACAATATTATATATGCAGGGTCGGTCTGCTGATGTGACGGTTTGGCTTCACGTAGATGAGGCTTCCTCCGGGAGGGAGCTGTCGCCGATCCTCCTATACCTTATACACTATACAAAAAACAGAAAAGGAGAAAATACCATGCTTCCGGAATGGCTGAACACCCTGGTCAATACCTATCTGATAGCGTTCGTTCTGAACGTTCTGTTCGCGCTCGTTCTGCTCTTTGTCGGCTTTGCGGTCATCAAGTGGGTCTGCCGACTGATGCATTCGTCCAAGCATTTCGAGCGTCTCGATTCTAACGTAAGGTCGTTTCTGACGAACTTTATCGAGCTCATACTGAAGCTCCTCGTAATAATTACGGCTGTCATCATCGTCGGTGTTCCCGAATCGACCGTGATAGCGGCTCTCGGCTCGTGCGGACTTGCGATAGGTCTTGCATTACAGGGCGGACTTTCGAATATCGCAAGCGGCGTTATACTGATGTTCTGCCGACCGTTCCATGTCGGTGACTTCATCATAAGCGGAGATATAAGCGGTGTCGTCAAGGATATCGGCATATACTACACGATGATAACGACCGCCGACAATCAGGACATACACGTCCCGAACGCGACCCTTGCCGGAAGCACGATAACGAACCTTTCTACCGAGTCCACACGCCGTCTCGACTTTGACTTTACGGTATCGGGAGATGCGGACATCGCTCTGACGAGGAAGGTGCTTCTTGCGACCGCGCAGATGAACGACCTTGTTTTGAAGGATCCGTCCCCTGAGGTACTCGTTACCGCGCACGGCGCAGAGGGACTGACGGTCAAGCTCCGCGTATGGTGTGCCGCCGAGAGCTACTGGACGGTCAACTTTGATATGTGGGAGGACGTCAAGATAGCGTTCGACAAATTCGGTATCGGCATACCGCATCAGCACGTTGATGTTGTAGTGAGCGGCGATGCACCGCAGGAATGATCGGTACACGTAAAGCGTAAGACTTAGACCCTGTGTGATCTTATAGGACAAAACAAAAAAAGCGGATATCGTCCGCTTTTTTGTTTTGTCGGCTGAACCGACAGACATAGTCGTTATTTCAGTCGTATAGGGGAGCGATCCCACTATGGGAGCTATATCGGAGCTCGTCTCGTTCGGGCTGCCTCTCAACCGTTTTTCTCCGAGGCTGCTCGAAGCTCGACACGTCTTATCTTGCCGCTGATGGTCTTCGGAAGCTCAGGCAGGAACTCGACTATCCTCGGATACTTGTAGGGCGCGGTATGCTCCTTGACGTAGACCTGTATCTCCTTTTTCAGCTCGTCCGTACCCTCCTTGCCCGGTACGAGGACGATGGATGCCTTGACGATCTGTCCGCGTATCTCGTCCGGTACTGCCGTTATCGCGCATTCGAGGACGTAGGGCAGCTCCATTATTACCGACTCGATCTCGAACGGTCCTATACGGTAGCCGGACGACTTTATTACATCATCGATACGTCCGACATACCAGAAATATCCGTCCTCGTCACGCCATGCCGTATCACCCGTGTGATAATAGCCGTCATGCCATGCCTCACGTGTCGCTTCCTCGTTGCGGAAGTATCCCTTGAACAGTCCAACGGGGGTCTTCTCGGACGTGCGGATAACTATCTCGCCTGTCTCGCCGACCTCGCAGGAGCGTCCCTCCGGTGTCAGTATGTCAACATCGTACATCGGGGACGGTCTTCCCATCGAGCCGGGCTTCGGAGTGTCGCCGACAAAGTTTGCGATGGCAAGTGTCGTTTCCGTCTGACCGAAGCCCTCCATGAGCGACAGTCCCGTGTATTCCTTGAACTTGTAGAAGACCTCGGGGTTCAGTGCCTCACCGGCAATGGTCGTGTGTTTGAGGCTCGAAAGGTCGTATTTTTCGATACCCGCCTTGATGAAGAAGCGGAACATCGTCGGCGGAGCGCAGAACGAGGTTATACCGTACTTTTGGAAGAGGGGAAGTATGTCCGCCGCATCGAACTTGTCAAAATCGTAGGCGAAGACACAGCTCTCGCAGAGCCACTGTCCGTAGAGCTTGCCCCAAAGTGCCTTGCCCCAGCCGGTATCCGAGATCGTGAAGTGGATACCGTTCGGGTCAACGTTGTGCCAGTACCTTGCGGTGATGTAGTGTCCGAGAGCGTACTTGAAGCTGTGTGCCGCGATCTTCGGATAGCCTGTCGTACCGCTCGTGAACAGCATATACATGGTCTCGTTTCCGCAGGCATCCATGCGCCGCTCGAACGTATCGGGATAGCTCATGAACTCATCGTCGAACGAATGCCAGCCCTCACGATGACCGTGTGCCATTATCTTGATGATATCCTGATCGACGAGACGCTCCGCGTTCTCCGCGTGCATCGCGGTCTCACCGTCACCGGTGCATACGATAGCCTTTACGCTTGCGGAACGATAACGATATTCGAAGTCATGCTCAACGAGCATATGTGTTGCCGGTATCGCGACCGCGCCGAGCTTGTGGATAGCGATGGAGGCGATCCAGAACTGCCAGTGACGCTTCAGAACGAGCATGACCGTGTCGCCGTGACCGATACCGAGGGATTCAAAATAATTCGCGGCACGGTTCGAAAGGAGCGAGATGTCACGATAGGTGAAGCGGCGTTCGTTCTTGTTTACGTCAAGGTGAAGGAGTGCTAACTTGTCGGGGGTCTTTTCGGCTATAGCATCGACTGTGTCGTAGGCGAAATTGTAGCTGTCCTCGTTGTGGAATCTTATCTCGGAAAGTCTGCCGTCCTTCTCGACACATTCGATGAAGCGGAGCGCGACCGGATCGTCGGGCAGGGGAGAGAGCGTGTTTTCAACGGTCTTCTTGATCGGCTCCTCCTCGACCTCCGGATAATCGTAGGCTGCGCCGCCGCGACTGATGACGACTGCCAAAAACTCACAGTCTCCGTCAACTGCGACCATGCCGTGCGGCTTGCTGCTGTCGTAGTATATCGAGTCGCCCGGTTCGAGAAGCTCGGTGTGACCGTCAAGGGAGACCCTCAGCTTACCGGATAGGATGTAGTTGTATTCCTGCCCCTCGTGACGGCTCAGTCTGATAGGAGCGTTCGCCTCCTCCGCAGAGTAGCGCGCACGAACGAGGAACGGCTCGGCGATCTTGTCCTTAAAGAGGGGAGCAAGGTTGTTGTAGCGGAAGCCGCGCCGTCTGGCGATGGGGAGACCGCCGCCGGCACGAGTTATGCTGTACTCCTCGAGGGTCGGACTCTCACCCTTTAGGAGGTCGGTGGTATCGACCCCGAAGCGTGCGGCACACTTGTAGATGAACGTAAAGGAAAAGTCGGCGCGACCTGCTTCAAGCTCACGATAGGCTTCCACCGAAACGCCTGTCGCGGCAGCCATGTCCTCCTCCGAAAGCTCACATACGAGACGGGTCTCGCGGATACGTCCGGCAACTTCTTTGATGATCTGTTCCATTGGAAAAGCTCCTTTTGCTGTGTGAAAGATAAAAAAAGACCCGTCTCGACTTTGAGACGAATCTGCCGAAATGCAATATTCGCGGTACCACTCAAATTGCGTATAAAATACGCCGCTCAGCGGGTTCAAACAAACCCTGCACATTTACGTCGTGCCTACGGGGAACCATTACTCACGGCAGAGCCGCTTTCCTTTCCCGACTCGGAAGTGATAATGTACGATCCCACCGTATCCGCATCCCACCGCCGCGGACTCTCTTTCGACTTTACCGACCCTCGGATCATACACGTCTTCGTCACAGTCTTTACAGGTCTTTCTTGCTTGCGAAAAAGTATATCACAGTCGAACGCCTTTGTCAATCGTCATTTTTTACAGAGAATTGTGGATATATGACGAGACGGAATGGTAGGTCTGACGATGATCTACACCGCATAAATGGTATATTATATCCTGTCTGGTAACTATGCCAATAAAATAGCCGCGATCGTCGGTCACCGGAATGAAGTTCTGGTGCATCGCTCGTTCGATGACTGTCGTCATGTCAACGTCAACGGTCACTGCCGGATTTCGTCCCTCCTTCATTATGTCGCGTATACGGTACGACTCACATTTTCGAATGCTGTCGATCTCACCCGAACGCTCGACCAAGCTCCACAAAAAGTCTCCCTCGCTGACGCTCCCAACGTACAGTCCGTCACGCGAAAGTACCGGTATCGCAGTGTAGCCGTGCTTACGCATCTTTTCAAGCCCCTGACGCATCGTGCAGGTATCGATTATGTATTCGACCTCACTCTTCGGTTTAAGTAGCATGGGAATATTCATATGATATCCTCCGTTATCTCGTTGCTGCTATCATTATACCTGATATTTGTGAGTGCATTGTGAACATTATATAATCCATTGGCAAATTCAGACGACCGCTTTGTGAATTTTACTTGAACATTTTATATAGACAAAAAAAGGGAACGCCCTCTGACGTTCCCTTTTTTATGAAATTACGTGTAGTTTGCATGGGACGAGCTGTCAACAGACCCAAATTTGCACAAATGACATTGTCGTGGGATATCGTGCGATCCAAACTGAAAGTGCGCCGATGACCGCTCGGCGGCTCAGCCGCCTCGTGGGATATCTTTCAATCTAAACTGAAAGTGCGCCGATTCATGCCAGTCGCCTCAGGCGACCCGATGACCGCTCGGCGGCTCAGCCGCCTCGTGGGATATCTTTCAATCTAAACTGAAAGTGCGCCGATTCATGCCAGTCGCCTCAGGCGACCCGATGACCGCTCGGCGGCTCAGCCGCCTCGTGGGATATCTTTCAATCCAAACTGAAAGTGCGCCGATGTCTGCCCGTCGGCTCAGCCGACTATTTGGTGGTCTGGGCTTCGACGAGACGAGTGCCGCAGTATATCTCGCGAAGTTTCGGCTTCTCGATCTTGCCGGTCGGGTTTCGCGGTACGGTCGCAAAGATCAGCTTCCGAGGTCTCTTGTAGCGCGGAAGCTCCATGCAGAACTCGTTTATCTCCTCCTCCGTTGCAGTGACGTCCGGCTTTAGCTCGATTATCGCCGCCGCGATCTCGCCTAAACGCTCGTGCGGCAGCCCGATCACCGCTACATCCTTTATCTTGTCGTTCTTGCGGAGGAAATCCTCTATCTGTACCGGATACAGATTCTCTCCTCCGGTAATGATAACGTCCTTTTTGCGGTCAACAAGGTAGATAAATCCATCCTCGTCGCGCTTCGCCATGTCACCCGTGTAGAGCCAACCATCCTTCAGTATCTCCTCGGATGCCTTCGGATTCTTGTAGTAGCACTTCATCACGCCGGGACCGCGAACGATAAGCTCTCCTACGTCACCGTTCTCGACACTCTTGCCCTCGGGGGTGACGATGTCCGCTTCCCAAAGATAGCCCGGGACACCTATCGCACCGACCTTGTCGATGTTCTCGACTCCAAGGTGAACACAGCCCGGTCCTATCGACTCGGACAGACCGTAGTTCGTGTCGTACTGATGGTTCGGGAAATGCTCCTTCCAACGCTTGATCAGTGACGGCGGTACAGGCTGCGCGCCGATGTGCATGAGCCTCCACTGCGAGAGACGATAGTCGTCAACGTTGATGTCGCCGCGGTCTATCGCGTCAAGAATGTCCTGCGCCCACGGCACAAGAAGCCATACGATCGTCGCACGCTCCTCGGAGACCGCACGAAGTATCCATTCGGGGGATACGCCCTTCAAAATGACCGCACGGCTGCCGGAGATCAGACTTCCGAACCAGTGCATCTTTGCACCTGTGTGGTAGAGCGGCGGTATGCACAGGAAAACATCATCGCGTGTCTGACCGTGATGCTTCTGCTCGACCATGCAGGAGGCAAGAAGAGCGCGGTGCGCGTGCAGGATAGCCTTCGGGAAGCCGGTCGTGCCGGAGGAGAAGTATATCGCCGCATCATCGTCCTCGGTGCATTCGACCGCCGGAGCGATCGAGGAGCAGTAGGTCACGAGACGGTCGTAGCTGTCGGCAAATTCTGGCACGTTCGCACCAACGAAAAAGCGGTTCTTTATCTCGGGAAGATCACGGTATACCGCCTCGACACGATCGATGAACTCGGGCCCGAAGATGAGGACGGAGACGTCCGCAAGCTCCGCACAGTATTTTATCTCGTCACTTGTATAACGGTAATTCATGGGAACGGCAAGTGCGCCGGTCTTGAGGATACCGAAGTAGACGGGAAGCCATTCGAGGCAGTTCATAAGGAGGATAGCGACCTTGTCCCCCTTTCCGACACCGCGAGTCATGAGCAGATTCGCGAAGCGGTTCGCCTTTGTGTCGAACTCCTTCCACGTCATCTCACGGCGGTACTTTTCCCCGGGAGTAGCCTCGATAAGGGAGAACTCACGCCACGTGGTGTTGGGGTGCGGCTGATTGGCAGGGTTTATCTCGACGAGCGCGACGTCATCGGGATACAGCTTTGCGTTTTTTTCAAGCAGATCAGTAATAACCATTTCAGAAAACCTCTTGAGTTATGCCGGATGGGATAGGAATGTTTTCAAAACAAAAACGTCCTCCGGCTGAAAATAAAGATCAACACAGAGGACGGAAAGATTCCGTGGTACCACCTCAGTTTATCACACCCTCACGGGCGTGACCTCGGCAGGCACAGTAATATGCCCTGACGATTAACGCTCGCCTCACGTCACAGCCTACTTGACAGCTCCGACCCACGTCTACGTCGTCGTGAGCATACGTTCGGTGTGCGGCTACGGAGATGTATTCGTAACGCCGACCCCATGACTTGCACCGACCGTCATTTCTCTGCGGAGGCTTAGACGAAACTACTGATTCTCCATCATCGCATTTATTTAATAATCATATCACTGTTTGAAGGATTTGTCAAGAGGAAATTTTGAGTTTTTCACAAAAGCGATAGCGGCGGTCTGAGACCGCGCAAACAGAGATCGGGTCGGCTGAGCCGACCCGATCTGTGCTAATAACATTGTC
>CAYSKU010000108.1:0-8918 GCA_964431775.1 uncultured Ruminococcus sp.
GTTATCGAGCATTATACGCTCGTTGAAGCGTTCGACAAAGGGTGAGGTGTACAGTCCGACACGGTAGCCGGCACTCTCGAGTATGCAGGAGAGCATACGGCAGACCGACCCCTTTCCGTTAGTTCCGGCAACGTGGATAAAGGAGAGCGACCTTTCGGGATGTCCGAGCCTTTCGCAAAGCTCCGTTATACGGGAGAGTCCCGGGCGGCTTCCCTTCCAGCTTACGGAATGGATATATTCAAGTGCTTCGTTGTATGTCATGATCTACCGACCTTTCCGCTATCACGGGCTACGACTCGTCCGAGCTCCCGACAAAGTCTTACCAGTATCGGGATGAGACAGAGGCTCACCGGAATTAGAACCACATACTCGGTCAAACGGTACAGAAACCAGCCGAGATATGTCTTCGAGCCGTACAGCATCGATACCCACACGGTATTGACGAGCAGCCCGATAACGATATTGTTTATTATCACGGGCGGCAGCATATTGGTCAAAAATCGCACCCTGCCGCCCTCGGCGCGATATAGGAACAGACCGTACACTGCCCCTGCAAGTGCCGCACAGACGGTGAAGCCCGGGTGATACGGTCCGATCGGGAACAGCACCGCGCCGATAAGGTCGGCAACGCCGTTCACTATAGCGGCAGGGATCGGACCGAACAATATTGCCGCCACCACGACCGGAACGAAGGCAAAGCCGATCTTCACACCGGCGGTATTGACGGAGAGAAAGCGGTTCAGCACGATCTCGAGTGCGATAAGGAGCGCGAGATAGGATATGGTACGCGCCGTGAGCTTTTTGATGGACATGAAACAAGACCTCCCATAAAATATGTACGGAAAGCTACAGTTTCGCCCGAGCATTTTATGAGAGTACGTTTTCGGCTCATCAGAATGACAGCGGGATGCGATACCGTGACCGCAGGGCTTCCCCTTTCGTCCGATGAACAACTCCCCGTTTCACCGACACTTCACGCCACGTTATCTACTCTGTATTTTTTCGTATAAAAAAACTTTGACGGATGCTCCATCGGTAAAATTATATCATACACTTCCAAGGATTGCAATACGAAAGAGGAAGAAAACGTGCGTTTCCTTCCTTTTTCCCTACGTGCGTTTAGCACAAAACGAGCCGCCAGCGGACAAACTTGCACAACCTCCATCCTCGTGGGTTATCTTGCAACCTCGGCTTCACGAACGCCGATGTCTGCGCGCAGCCTCAGGCTGCCTCGGGCGACCGAGTGGACAAAAATGCGGTATCATGGTATAATGGGGGAGATATCATAAACAAGAAAGGTCTGCCTATGATGAACTATCCCTTCCTTTCATGCGTCACCATCGCAGAGGGAAACGCCTTCTCCGTCAATTTCGAGGGAGACCTGCGTTACCTCGCGGAGCTTGACTGCGACCGTATGCTCTATAACTTCCGCCGTACCTTCGGCGAAGAACCCGACTGTGAGCCGATCTACGGCTGGGACTCCCCCGACGGTCTCCTGCGCGGTCACTCGACAGGACATTTTCTCTCCGCTCTCGCTCTTGCGTATTCCGCGACCTCCAAGGAGCTGTACCGCGAAAAGCTCTGCTATACGGTTTCGGAGCTTCGCAGACTCCAGCTCAAGTCCGCAGGAGCTCCCCACGGATTCAAAACGGAATGTACCCCCGACGACTGCGCGGAGGAAAAATGGAGCCGCGACCCCTCCGTATGGGGTGAGGGCTTCCTTTCGGCGTACTCCCCCGACCAGTTCGCGCTCCTCGAGCAGTTCACGCCCTACGCGAAGATATGGGCTCCGTATTACACCCTCCACAAGCTCCTCGCCGGCTTTATCGAGGTCTACGAGCGTACCGGACTCGAGACCGCACTCGATGCCGCAGTCGGTATCGGCAGGTGGGTCATCGACCGTCTCTCGCCCCTCTCGGCGGCACATCGTGCGAGGATGTGGAGCCTCTACATCGCCGGAGAGTTCGGCGGAATGAACGAGTCGCTCGCACGTCTCGCACTCATCACCGGAGATCGCTCCTTCCTCGAGGGCGCGAAGATGTTCGATAACGAGAACATCTTCCCCGGTCTCTCACGAGGTATCGATACCGTAAAGAACCTCCACGCAAATCAGCATATACCGCAGATACTCGGCGCGCTCCTCGAATACCGTGCCTCGGGGGATGACACGTACCTGCACACCGCCGAGAATTTCTTCGATATAGTGACACGTCACCATATGTACGCAACAGGCGGCGTGGGACAGGGCGAATGCTTCCGTGAGCCTGACCGTCTTGCACACTTCATAAAGGGCGACACCAACTGTGAGACCTGCGCGACCTACAATCTCATAAAGATCGCACGTGAGCTGTATTCGCTCGACCCCGAGCGTGCGGACTACATGGACTACATCGAGCGCGGTCTTTTCGACCACATCCTCGCCTCACGCTTCCCGACCGCGACCGAGGGACGGCTGAACGGCGTCACGTATATGCTCCCGATAGGTCCCGGGGTCGAAAAGCTGTACACGGACGACTACTACAGCTTCACCTGCTGTCACGGCACGGGAATGGAGAACCACGTCAAGTACGGCGACTGCATATATTTTATCGCCGACGACTGCGTATACGTGAACCAGTATATCCCCTCCGCACTCTCGACGGACGGTGTCAGTGTACGTCTCGACCTCGACTTTCCCTCCCTCGCCGGACGTATCACGGTCTCGTCCGAGCGTGCCGTATCGCTGAAGCTCCGCATTCCGAAGTGGTGCATGGGTATGCCGTTCTCTGTAAGGGATGTAAACGATCGGTCTCCGGAGGTGGTCGGTCGTTACGCGATCGTTCGTATAGCGGCAGGAGGCTCCGTCACGATAGACACACGCTTTAACTGCACCGCACGGTACGAGTATCTGTCAGACCCTCTCTCCGACTACGATCTCTACATGGCGGACAAGAACACCGGCTATCACGGTGATCGTGAGCCTGACGGATCGGCGGCACTTGACAGAACGCCTGACAAAAGGCTTGCCGCGCTCATGTACGGTGCGTTCGTTATGGTAGTATGCGATGCTTCACGTGAATTTATAACGCTCCCCGAGGATGCGGTCTATACGCCGTCCGTTGAGGGCGGACATCTGACTCTGCACGGCGCGGGTCGCACGTTCCGTCCGATCTACGATGTACACGGCACACCGTATCACACATATTTTATCATTTCATAGAAGGACGGCGTAGCAGACCCAAAGGAACGCCTAACCTTACTCCGTTTTTTTGAAATTTTTTATGAATAACGACAGATACCGCTTGACAAGTGCAAGCAATTAAGGTAAAATGAGTCCGACACATAAAGAAAATCTTTCCGTCACACAGTTGACGGATACCGATAGAAAGGTAGGACGATCCTATGAAATTTTCAGCAGCAGGCGGCTGGTTCAGCGGCGACTGGTATGAGAGAGTACGTCTCGGCGGACGCTACGGCTTCCGCGGTGTCGAGCAGCTCGGCTGGCTCGGTCTCGACTTCGAGCGCGCAAAGAATACGCTCGACGAAAACGGCGTTACCTCCACTGCGATCGTTATCCAGTCCGAGGTAGAGGAGAACATGAAGCTGACCGCGTGGGGTCACGGCATGACATGGGCTGATTCCCGTCAGGCGTTCATCGACTCCTTCCGTGAGAGCGTAAAGGCTGCTCACGCAATGAACGTTCCGAACATCATCGCGACCACCGGTAACGAACGCTTCGACGTTTCCCGTGAAGAGCAGTTCGACATCTGTGTCGGCACTCTCAAGGAGATCTCGAAGATCGCAGAGGATGAGGGCATAATGATCGTTCTCGAGCCTCTGAACATCCTCGTAAACCACATGGGCTACTTCCTCGTGACTACCGAGGAGGCTGTACGTATGATCAAGGCAGTTGACAGCCCGAACTGCAAGATACTCTTCGATATCTACCACCAGCAGATCTCCGAGGGTAACGTCATCCGTAACATCAAGAACAATATCGACCTCATCGGTCACTTCCACATCGCCGACAACCCGGGAAGAAATCAGCCCGGTACAGGTGAGCTGAACTACTCGAAGATATTCGAGGCTATCCAGAGCACAGGCTACGACCGTTGGCTCGCCTTCGAGTGCGGTCGCACCGTCGAAGTACCCGACCTCGTTCGTGATATGCACGTTCTGATCGATCCCTACTCCGACAGATAAGCTGCGTAGGATAGATAGTACCCGACAAGCTCCAGCCACATCGGCACCCATAACCGGACGCTACAGTCCGGTTATGTTATTTTCTTAAGAAACTGTTTATACTTTATAAATATAAAATTCTAAATCGATTCATTTGTTTCACATTATTGCAGTAAATGAAAAAATATCTGATCGCCGTTTCGGGATTTATCACGGCTCTGCTCCTGACCGTCACCGTAACGGCAGGTGACATACACACCGCATCACCCTACCGAGACACCGTCCGCAATTACGACGGTGCGTTCATCACCCTCTACGAGGCTATGGTCGCCGGAGCCGACTCGGCAGACCTGTCCCCCTACAAGATCGACACGAAGGATATAGCGCAGCTCTACAGTGACGTTCTTCTGGCAAGTCCCGAGCTTTTCTACGCGGACAATACGGTCACGTATTTCTACAACTCACGCGATCACGTCACAAAAGTAGAGCTATCCTATAATATGGATGCGGGAGAGCGTGCGGAGTCACTTCGTGCCTACGAGCGTGAGGTGGACTATATAGTCTCTCTCGTAGACCCTACCCTCTCGGAGGTCGAAAAGGCTCTGTTCGTGCATGACTATCTCATAGCCTCCTTCGCCTACGATACGGAGGTCTCGAATTTTGACGCGCTGTCATTGTTCCGTGAGAGGAGCGGCGTATGTCAGGCATATTCGCTTGCATATATGGCGGTGCTTCGCGGACTTGGCATGGATGCCGTACTCGTGACGAGCGACGAGATGAATCATGCGTGGAACCTCGTCCAGATAGACGGCACGTGGTATCATGTCGATCTCTCCTTCGACGACCCCTCCCCAGACCGAACGGGACGTGTACTGCACGAGAATTTTCTCCTCGACGACAACGGTATCAAAAGCACTCCGACTCCGCATTACGGCTGGAAGAGCTCGATACGCTGTTTGTCCTCTTCGTTCAAGAAGGCTATATGGCACGGCGTGACGGCGCGTATGATATATCTTGACGGTCAGTGGTACTATATCGACCCCTCGACCGAGACACTTGCGGTCTCCGCCTTTGACGGCTCGGAGCGTGCGGACGTCTATCGCTTCAAGAGCCGTTGGTACGTCCGTGGCTCGGACTCCTCCTATTACGTTGGCGTATTTTCGGGACTTTCGGAATTCCTCGGCTACCTGTTCGTGAACACACCGTATGACGTTATAATATACAGCCCCGACACCGGTCGCTCGAACGTCTATATCGAGAACACGTCAGAGCAGCAGATAT
Organism: uncultured Ruminococcus sp.; assembly: GCA_964431775.1. Classification (GTDB taxonomy): domain Bacteria; phylum Bacillota; class Clostridia; order Oscillospirales; family CAG-272; genus UMGS1696. The sequence goes on from CAYSKU010000108.1 coordinate 5,443, forward strand.
TCGGCTCGACCATATATAAGCACACGCTCGAATACAGTATGGCAGTCGCCCCCGATGACACGCAGGGCTACACGCAGCTCTTCGAGATAACCGGCTTTGATAATGACGTCTTCGGGCATGAGCTTCCGTTCGAGGATGTGAGCAGAAGGTCAACGTACTACGCCTCCGTCAAGTTCGTGTACGAGCGCGGACTTTTCCGTGGTGTATCGCAGACACGCTTCGAGCCTGACGCATACCTGACCCGTGCGATGTTCGTGACCGTTCTCGGTCGTCTCTGCGGCATTGACGAGACACTGTACGTGGACAGCACCTTCTCCGATGTGGAGAGCGGACAGTGGTACACTCCATATGTAGAATGGGCTGCAAGCACAGGCATAGTAAACGGTGTCGGTGACGATATGTTCGACCCTCTCGGCGAGCTGACACACGAGCAGATGTACCGTATCGTTGCGATGTGCGGCGAATATCTCTCGGCAGGAAGCAGTGACACCTCCGCCGTGCTGATACTTTACGAGGATCGAGCGAAGATATCGGACTGGGCGTTTGAAAGCATCGTATACTGCAAGGCGAACGGACTGATCGGCGAAAGATTTGCAAATAAGATATACCCCACCTCAAAAGCCACACGTGCGGAGGCTGCCGACATAATAAGCCGTTTCGCACTGCTCTGCAAGATGGCATGATATCGGATACCAAAGTGAGGAAACAGCATTGCGTAGCAAGAACAACATAAAAAAGAGAGTATCGACCGTCCTTTGCGCCGTCGCGCTGACGTTTATGTCTATGCTCACCTCCTGCACCGACACTGTACCGGAGGATGGCAACGATACCGTCACGGAAACGACCGAGGTCATGTATCGAAGCGATCTCGAGATACACGAGGATATGTACTCGATAGAGGTATCGGGAGAGCATGACGTTCGCATACTTTTCATAAATGCCGGACGTGCGGACTCGATCCTTGTCGAGGCTGACGGATTACACTACCTGATCGACACGGGCGAGGAGACATCGGTTCCAAGGATAGCGGCAGCTCTCGAATACATGGAGGTCGAGCGGCTCGAGGCGGTATTCCTTACGCACTCGAACAACGACCACATCAGCGGACTTCCGCATATCGCGGAGCTTTGCGACATCGACAAGTGCTATACGGCAGCCATTGCAACGGAGATGACGAAGATACAGAATTCGATAGGTCGTGCGTCTCTCGATCAGACACATCTCGAGCCGGGGCAGGTCATCGAGATCTCGGAGGGACTTTACTTCGAGGTACTCGGTCCGATAAGATACGATCCTCTCGACGAGAACGACAATTCGCTCGTTCTGCGTATGCAGGTCAACGGACGGTGCGTGCTTTTTGCCGGAGATATGCAGTTCAACGAGGAAAAGACGCTCATGAGAGCGGGCTTCGACCTGCGCTGTGACATACTCAAGGTCGGGAATCACGGAAACAAGGATGCGACCTCCGTTTCGTTCATGGAGGAGACCTCCCCCGACTACGCGATAATCACGACCGACCGTGACATAGACGAAAATTCCGCACACAAGAGCATTCGGAACGGACTTCGCGACGTTGGAGCGGAGGTCATGGTGACAGACGAATACGACCTCGGCATCCTGTGCGAGATATCGCACAAGGGGAAGATATCCTTTGAGAATGCGAAATGGGAGCCGGTCTCCGAGGACATAGTCCTTGCTTCCGTCTCGAAGGAGGAGCAGCTCGTGGTCATCCGAAACGAGGGCAAGGAGGAAGTCGAGCTTTCCGGCTGGTTCATCGTATCGGAGCGCGGAGGTGAGCTGTTCAGGTTCCCCGACGGTGCATTCATCGAGGGAGGCGCGGAGGTAACAGTCGCCTGCAACGACCATCGCGGTGAAGCCGACTATATGTGGGGTGCGGCAAAGGTATGGCACAAGTCGAAGGACGACACGGCGAGCCTCATCGACAGTCACGGAAATCTCATAGACACGCTTCCAAGCACCAACTAATGTCGCCTGAGGGCGGCTGAGCCGCCAAACAGTCATCGGCGTTATTTCAGCCGAGATTGGGCGATATCCCACGACAATATTATTGGTGCAGATCCGGTATATAGACGCATTATTTTAAGGAGAATGCGTTAAAATAGATCTGCACAAATAACATTGTCGTGGGACTTTTTTATTTTTTACTGAAAGTGCGCCGACACCGTGCCGGTCTGCAAAGGACAAAATTTTATCGACTGCCGCGCAGCGTTTTCTCCCTTATATTGACTTTCGTTTGTGCCTGTGATAAAATGGGGATATAAAAATCCACAGTAAAGAAGGTATCATTCTGAAGACTTCCGATAAAAAGGGTACATTTTTGCAGGGCGCGTTCGTCCTCACGATCTCCACGGCGTTCGTGAAGCTTGCCGGACTCCTGTTCACCATCCCGATCGCCAATATGCTCGGCGGTAACGGTATGGGTTATTTTTATTCCGCCTACGATATCTATAATATGCTCGCCGTCCTCGCTTCGGCAGGTCTCCCCGTCGCCGTCTCACGTATGGTGAGCGAAACGCTCGTTTCGGGAAACACCAACGAGGCTGACCGCATATACACCCTCTCCGTGCGTATCTTTACGATACTCGGCGCACTGATCGCCGGAGTCATGTTCTTCGGCGCGGATATGCTCGCCGCACTCATAAAGAACCCGAACGCCGGTATGTCTATCCGCGCACTTTCGATAACTGCGTTCTGTGCGTTCGTCATGTCCGCTCTGCGCGGCTATTTTCAGGGACATTCCATAATGAAGTATACGGCAGTCTCGCAGGTCATCGAGGCGTTCGCCAAGCTCGTCTTCGGCTGTCTCCTCGCATACATCCTGCTCCGTACCGAATACGAGTACGTCGGCGGCTCTGCCGGAGCTATACTCGGCGTGTCGCTCGGCGCGGTGCTTGCGGTCGTCTATCTGCTGTTCCACAAAAAGGGGATGGACAGGTCAAGATCCGCCTGTGAGCTTCCCGTGCGCGACGACCGTACCCTCATACGTGAGCTCTTCCGTATCGCGATACCGGTCTCCCTCGGCGCGTCTGTCATGAGCCTTGTAAACCTCATCGATACGACCGTCATAATGAGGATACTCCAGGACGGTCTCGGCTACAGCTACGAGCACGCAAACTGGCTCTACGGTGTCTTCGGAAACGCAAAGAAGATATTCAACTTCCCCTCCGCGTTTATCGTACCGTTCACGGTCAGCATCCTTCCGGTGCTTACCGCCGCATATACGGCAAAGGATAAGGAGGGCGTCCGCAGTAACATGGTGACGTGCTTCAAGTACGCGCTCCTTCTCGCACTTCCGGCAGGTGTCGGTATAACGGTGCTTTCCGAGCCTATAATGCACATAATCTACTTCAATACCCCCGAGGAGGCAACGGCAGGCACTCCCCTCCTTGCAGTCTTCGGTATCGCAGTCATACTTTACGCGGTCGTCTCCATCAGCGGCTCGATATTGCAGTCGT
>CAYSKU010000109.1:0-6702 GCA_964431775.1 uncultured Ruminococcus sp.
CCGGGAGGGAGCTGTCGCAGTCGCCATTTGTGGCGACGACGGCGACTGAAGGAGAATGCGCTATAATAGATCTGCACAAATTACATTGTCGTGGGTTATCGTACAATTTCAACTTCACGAACGCCGATTCATGCCTGTCGGCTCAGCCGACCCGATTCATGCCCGTCGCCTCAGGCGACCTCAGCCGACCCGATCCTGCACATATAACATTGTCGTGGGATATCTCTCAATTTCAACTTCACGAACGCCGATTCATGCCCGTCGCCTCAGGCGACCCGATGACCGCCCGTCGGCTCAGCCGACCCGATCCTGCACATATAACATTGTCGTGGGATATCTCTCAATTTCAACTTCACGAACGCCGATTCATGCCCGTCGCCTCAGGCGACCCGATGACCGCCCGTCGGCTCAGCCGACCGACAGGTCAATCAAGGTATATCGGGTTCGTCCATGCGTGACGACCGGCACTGTCGATGACAACGGCACGAATGTAGCGGTAGTCGTTGCCGATGCTGAACTCCGCACGAGTCAGTGTGCCGTCCTGACTGCGGACGATGCGTGTCGGGTGCATATCACTGTGCAGTCTGACCTTTGCGGCACTCGAGCATTCCACGACCGCGATACCGTCCTCGTAATAGAAGTTCGTGATCTCCGGACCGCACGAGGAGTAGAACCTGCCCTCACGTAAAGCTTCGAGAATGGAGCTTATGTCGTTGTTCGCACGTACCATGACCCAACCGAGGCAGTGCTGACCCATGCCGTGACCGTCGTCTGTCGCAACGCCGTAGATGCGCTTTCCGCTGCCAAGCAGCTCGTCCCAGTACGCCGCATCCGTGTCCATGTCGTTGTCGAGGACACAGCCGCTGTTCCATATCTCCATCGCAAAGTTGCCCTCGAGCTTCTCGAAGTAACGCGCCGGAGTGGAGCTCCATTCGGGATGACAATATATCGTAAGGTTTCCGTTTGCGTGTATCCTGTCGAGGTACGGCTGATACTCCTCCTGTGTCAGAGCCTTGCCGGAGTCAAAACGCTGATCCTGCTCGTAGCCGTTTCCGTCCTCACGAGACGGACCTATGCAGACGGTATGGAAGCACCTGAAGCCCTTTCCGTGCTCGAACGTGTTGTCGTACTCCATGCCGGGAATTATCGTTATCGGGGTCTCCGGCGCGAAGTTCGTGTAGTTGTAATAACGGTGGTCGGTGAGCGCGAGAAAGTCGTAGCCGTTCCTGTAGTGGAGACGTATCACCTCGGCAGGGTCTCCGCTTCCGTCGGAGCGTGTCGTATGACAGTGAAGACCGCCCTTGAGCATACGTTCGTTTCCTGTAAATGCCTGTTGCTGTTTCATAGCGTGTTTTCCTTTCACGTGAAAAAATTCGATATCGGTCTGTGACCTATGCTCGCATTATACAATATTTTTCCGCAAAACGCAAGAGCTTTGTCGCCTGTCGCCTGAGGCGACCCGATTCATGCCTGTCGGCTCAGGCGACACAAAAAAGAGCATCTGCAATTGCAGATGCTCTTTTGATCAGGCGCCACCCGGAATCGGACCGGGGAATAAAAGTTTTGCAGACTTCTGCCTTACCGCTTGGCTATGGCGCCGTCTCACTGACGAAATAGATTATACTATATTCGTTCCCGTTTGTCAATAGCTGTTCGTAAATTTCTTCCGAAATTTTTTCATCCCCAAAATGATACGGGAGACTCCGCAAAGTCCCCCACATCATTTTTTGCCGTAGCTTTCGTTTATCTGTCGCGGTGTAGGATCGACACCGGATGATAGCCGTCAAACACGAACGTGTCGAGCATATGAGTGCGGACACGTCCGGTCATTATGCGGAGACACATTATCTTCTCCTCCGACAGAAACGTGAAATCGTCCTTTATCAGCAGATAGTAGCTCTGTCCGTGCGCGACATCCACTATCTGCTTCGCAAATCGGTACAGCATATCCTCATCGTTCACCCGTAGGTGAACGAAATCATGAAAGACGTGATCTGCACCGCAGATGATGATCCCGACACTTCCGGACGGTGTCAGACCAAGAAACCAGTCCGCGATAAACGCAATGTCGTACCGCGTGAGCGGACCGGAATTACAGAACCATTTGCATATGTCGGTCGATATATACGTGAATATCCCGAGTATGCCCTCGGCGGTCTTCGAGCCGATCCCCGGGACGGCGATCAGCTCATCGTAGGTCGCTGTGAGTACCCGCCTGACACTCCCGAAACGGTCGATCAGTATGTGACCGAGTGGGTTCGTGTTTACGACGGGGATGAACTCGAACAGCAGAAGCTCAAGCACCTCGTGCGGCTCGAACGTGTCAAGTCCGACGTGCAGAAAACGTTCACGCACCCTCGAACGGTGTCCGCTGTGTAAGCTCTTTGCCATTTGCGCTCCCGATAGAGCGTCTTACGAAAGCTCCATCAGGTAAAGTCCGACGTTTTCAACACGTTTCCTCAGCCATTCGCGAAGCCATTCTACCTCCTCGAGGTAGGGGAGCTGCTCGTTCTTCGCAAGTCCGCTGTACTGTCGATCGATGTCCCAGCCGGCTTCATCGTAATTACGGAGGAAGGAAGCACCGTATTTGTCGAGAAGCCAGTCTATGACGTTCTGACCAAGCTCGTTGTCTGTGTACAGGTTCTCGAGTAGCGGGTAGACCTCCTCGAACCGCTTCACAACGAGCATACAGAACTCGGGATCCTGCAAAAGCTCGTGAAACCAGTAGTTGTCCATCCACACGCCGTCGGCGGTATCTCCACTGCCTGTACCGTAGCCCTCGTTATTACAGTAAATGTAGTATTTTTCCTCCGCACAGGTGTTCGAAACGTTACCCATAGCAAGGTCATAGTCCCATATAGGTCCTGCGTAGAGCTTGCCGTCCTTCAGAAAATACTTCGTTGAGAAGTCGTATACGTCTATGGATTTGGTTATCTCCGAGTGGATATAGAAGTTCACGAACGAATCGACGTCGATGTACTGCGAATACTGCGACATATCGTGCGTGAGGAGCGAGCTTTCCATCAGCTCGAAGAAGCTGTTTATCACCAGCTTGTCGTCCTCCGTCACCTCGTGAGGGCGTATAACGCCGAACCTCTGCCCGACCTTCGGACGGTCTATGTAGTAGGCGCAGCTGCCTCGGTTCATATCGACCTCAAAGAGGTATTCGTAATTCGAGGTATCTATGTCAACACGTCCGCTTCCGTCCGTGACCGGCTCGAGGATGGTGTAATTTCCCTTGTAGACACCGTCTACGTAGACGTCCGCATAGCGGCACTTCGAGGTGTAGGGAAGTCCCATCTTTTCGCCGAGGTAGTAGGCTAAGTAATTTCGCATAAGGGACTTGTCGTACATATTCGCGAGGAAGACCCAACGCCGTCCCTTATCCATTCCGAGAACGGAGACTTTATCGGAAAAACGGAGGTTGAACGGCTGCTTCGGCGAACTCGAAGTCGAGTTGCCGCGAAGCGATATCTCCGCGTTCCCCTCCGTTACCTTGTACTTATCATCCTTTGCGGAAACGATCACGACGTCGCAGGACTTATAGCCCCAATCTATCCAGCCGCTTCCGCCACTCGTTTTTATATAGACACGCGGTGTGTCACCCTGCATATATTTAAGTGCTTCCTTTGCTTCGAGAAGACGGACGTAGTAGTCTTCAGCTGTCGCCTGATCGAAAGAGCTGCTTCCGATGGCGGCATTCATTTCCCGCCGGATGTTGATGAAATTTTCAAGTCCCTCTTTCTCGTACAGCTCGAGGTCTCCGTGAAGCTCCTCGACCTCGAACAAAGCCTTTTTGGCTTCATAGAAATTTTCGAATATGAGATCAGTCTCCGACTCCGCCGAGACAGTCGTTTCCTCGGGAGGCGAGACCTCCTCGATCTCTGCGGAGGTTCCGCAGGAGACCATGAGAAAAATCATCGCGGCGGCAACGAAAATCTTGAACATGAACCTTGCTCCATTATTGTTTTTGGTTAATAATAACCATTTATTAATAAGCTATTGTATCAGATTTTCGTTAATTTGTCAATGAGTTTTTGTTGAAATTTTTTCGAAAAAGCCGAGAATTTTGGCGGCGTGAGGTCGGCTGAGCCGCCGAGCGGACATCGGCGCACTTTCAGCTGGGATCTCTTTCGACCCAAGCTGCACGAACGCCGATGACTGTCCGCGGCGACTACGCCGCCTGCTATTTCCAGAGACGGGCTTTTTCGAGGTTGACGAAGTGGTAGCGACTGCCCTCGTTCCTGAAACGGAACGTCATACGCTCTATCGAAGCCTCCTCCGGAAGCTTGTTTTTCAAAATAGCCTTGTATGTGCTCCAGCCGCCGCGCAGCTCACTCTTTTTGCGAAGCGGAATAGTGACCTCGCCGCCGTCCCACGTGAGGATCAGGTCGGCGGAAAGCCCCTCCGTATTGTACAGATCGACCGTCAGACTGCCAAAGCCCTGAAGATCGAGACGGTTGTACGGATACGACTTTACGTAACAGCCGAATTCCGCATCGTCCGAGCAGACACGTATGCTCTGCCCCTCGAGCGTGAACGCCGTGTCCGGACAGACCTCCGAGCCGACCTCGGCGTGCCAGATCGGATGATAGAACAGGTCGAGAACATCGTCATGCAGCTTCGATGCCCAAACGGAGGTGCGATAGGTGTCGTACCAGGGACGTGCCTCTATCGTGATACGCTTCTTCTTGTCCGTGTAGAACGGGAATATCGGGTACTTGCCTCCCCATAGGTTACAGCACGGCTCGAGAGACTGCACGGAGTACGCTGCGTGCTTCGGCTTCTTTATCGCCTCACACCATACCTCCATGATGCCCTCGTCCCCCTCGGACGGAAGTATCTCACATTCGGCAGGAAGGTATACGTTGTCACGTCCGGCAACGTATAAGCCTATCGGACGCTTGCCGTCAACGAAAAGTCCGTCTCCGACCGACTTGAACGTGAGACGTATGCGATCCTCAACGACCTCCCATGAGCTGAGATACGCCGGAGACAGCTGTGTCGCGCTCTCACGATCACCGTATACGTTGTCGAGCGCGAGACACGCCAGACGCTTCCCGAGAGGGTACTTGTTCGTCGGGTGGATCGGGTGATTTCCCTGATGGTACGCCCATGACGGCGCAAGGTCGCAGATCGGGACAGCCGCAAATCTGCGCGGAGCTTCCTTTGCGGTCTCGACAAACGCCTCGTTGAGATAGCCGACATTGCATTCGCCGGAGCCTCCGTATGTCCACGGATATATCAGAGACGACAGCATCATGAAGCTGTCGGGGTCTGCACCGAAGCGTTTGGCGTAGACACTGTGATAGAAACGGAGATAGTCGGCGTAGGCTCTTGCGTTGAATTCGCCGCCGCACTCGTTCTCACCCTGATACCAGATAACGCCGCGCACACGTACACCCTCGAGAGGGGCTATCTTTACGTTGTACTGACTGCACGTCTGCTGGAAATTGCAGTCACCGCGTGTGTTCCAGTTCTCGGGGGTCGGATAATTGCCGAGCTGCTTCAGACGTTCGCACATGAAGTCGTCTGCATCGAGCGCGTCCTTCGGAAACCATGACGGCATAGACGTTCCGCCCCACGTCGCGTTGAGAAAGCCGACCGGAACGTCCCCTTCGACATTAAGACTGTCGTAAAGCTCCGATACGAAGCTCAGACCGAGCGCGGAGACCTTGTCAAGGGAGTCCGTGTCGTCCGCACACATCCATTCGCCGTTCATCATGCGGTCAGGCTCCCACGGAAACGCACCGCCGCCCCCGAATTCGGGATACTCAACGTGATATATACGGATATTCTTTCCGGCAAGCTCTGCGTAGAGCGAGTCAACGTCGGTCATGGCACTGTTCGGAAGCTCCATGTTCGACTGTCCCGAGGCGAGCCAAAGCTCACCGAACATTACATCGTTTACGGTGTACTCACATATTGCCGTACCGTAATGTGTACGGCTCTCACGTAATACGATACGATATTTTTCAAACGAGGCGGCAGGAGTCACTATCTTGATCTCGAAGCTGCCGTCCGTATCCGAGAGCGCGAAGGAACGCCTCACTACCTCATCACCGTGAATTATGTGGGCGGAGACCTCCAAAAGACGCTCGGCAGTGCCGCTTATCGTGAGGTACGCATCTGCCTGAAACAGCGCACCGTCTGTGAATATCTTCTGTAAAGTAAACACGATGCCCTCCTTGTGTTTTTTGATCTTTTTTGCTTTTGATCTTCGTTTGGTCTATCGACCGGCTATGCTGAACGAAGCTCGTTTCGTGAAGTCGCTCCACGGCTTCCGATGCCTTGGATGACTATATTGGTGATCCGGATCTGCACCCAACCTCGTCTGTTCGTTTACCCAAAAAAGGTTTGGAAGGGCTTGGGGAACCTTTCCTCAAAAGGTTCCCCATCGTTCCCATTTTTGCCGCCCTTAGCAGACAACATTTTGCACCAATTACATTGTCGTGGGATATCTTTCGACCTCAGCTGAAAGTGCGCCGATGACTGCTCGGCGGCTCAGCCGCCCTTAGCAGACAACATTTTGCACCAATTACATTGTCGTGGGATATCTCTCGATCTCGGCTGAAAGTACGCCGATGACTGCTTGGCGGCTCAGCCACCCTTAGCAGACAACATTTTGCACCAATTACATTGTCGTGGGATATCCTTCGACCTCAGCCGAAAGTACGCCGATGACTGCTCGGCGGCTCAGCC
>CAYSKU010000109.1:6802-8813 GCA_964431775.1 uncultured Ruminococcus sp.
GGATATCCTTCGACCTCAGCCGAAAGTACGCCGATGACTGCTCGGCGGCTCAGCCACCCTTAGCAGACAACATTTTGCACCAATTACATTGTCGTGGGATATCCTTCGACCTCAGCCGAAAGTACGCCGATGACTGCTCGGCGGCTCAGCCGCCCTTAGCAGACAACATTTTGCACCAATTACATTGTCGTGGGATATCTTTCGATCTCGGCTGAAAGTGCGCCGATGACTGCTTGGCGGCTCAGCCGCCCTTAGGCGACGAAGTGGAGAGTGAAGCTGTCGCCGGTGTTGCTCGGCATGAGGGAGAGGTTGAGACCGGCGTTCATGAGGAACGCACCGGAATATACCTTGCCGGTCTCCTCGACACGGTACATTTTGTTTTCGTCCAGTCCGCGGAAACGGATGATACGCTTGCGGCAGTGGTAGTAGCGCATATTCACGAGGGTGAAGAGCATCTCGCTCTTGTCCTCGGAGACAAGCTCCCATGCGGCATAGTAGCTGTTGTCCCACGGATCGACTATGCGGTAGAGATCGCCGTAATGCGTGAGATCGTAGTAGCGGTGGTAGTCCGCGACCTGCTTCTTCACAAGCTCGATATCCTTTTCGGTCAGCCTGTTCGGGTCAAGCTCGTAGCCGAACGTACCCCACATTGCTACGTTGCCCTTCGTCTCAAAGCCGGTGCGACGGCTCATGGAGACGTGCGCGCCCATAGTGGAGGCAGGATAGCAGAGGGACGTGCCGAACTGGATCGCGATACGCTCGAGCGCGTCTGTGTTGTCGGACGCCCAGATCTGCGGAGAGTAGTAGAGCATAGCCGGGTCGAAGCGACCGCCGCCGCCCGAGCAGTTTTCGATGAGGAGGTCGGGGAACTCACGGTTCAGTCTCTCCATGACCTCGTAGGTGCCGAGTACGAAGCGGTGGAAGATCTCCTCGCCGCGCTCGACCGAGAGGAGCGCGCTTCCTGCCTCTGAGAGGTTGCGGTTGAAGTCCCACTTGACGTAATCGATCTTATATTTCGACAGCACCTCCTTCATCTGACCGAAGATGTTCTCGCGAACGTCCGCACGTGACATATCGATGACGTACTGATGACGCGCTATCGAGCAGTCGCGGTTCGGAACGTGGAGACACCAGTCGGGATGAGCGCGGTAGAGGTCGGAATCGGGAGAGATCATCTCCGGCTCGTACCAGATACCGAACTTCAAGCCGAGTGCGTTCACGCGGTCGATAAGCACGCCGAGACCGCCCGGAAGCTTCTCCTCGTTCACGTACCAGTCGCCGAGTGAGCAGTTGTCGGAATTTCGAACGCCGAACCAGCCGTCGTCCATGACGAGCATCTCGATACCGACCTCCTTCGCACGCTCCGCGAACGAGACGAGCTTGTCGGTGTCGAAGTTGAAGTACGCGGCCTCCCAGCTGTTGATGAGGAGGGGACGCTTTTCGGTCTTCCAGCGACCGCGTATGAGGTTGTTCCTGTAGAGACGGTGGAATATGCGCGACATCTCGCCGAGACCCTCGTTCGTGAAGACGAGGACAGCCTCGGGGGACTGGAACTCCTCGCCCGGGTCGAGGTGCCATGCGAAGCCGTCGGGGTTTATACCGATGTTCACACGTGTGCATTCGTAATAATCAACGTCGGTGGTGATATCGAAGTTGCCGCTGTATACGAGGTTGAAGCCGTAGACCTCACCCTGATCCTCGTTTGCGCCGTGACGTACCAGAGCCGCAAAGGGGTTGTGGTAATGTGAGGACGAGCCGCGTGTGGAGGAGAGGGAGACGTGACCGTGCTCGAGAGGGGAGCGTGCCATGTTGCGCTCCGCGTTGTGACGACCGTACAGGTGCAGGATATCGAAGTCCATCGAATTGAGGGATACACTTGCGCTGTATATCTTCTCAAGCTCCATCGGACGGTCTGACTCGTTCACGATGCGTACCGCACGGGTCATCGCGCCGTACTTCTCGCAAACGGTGTCCATGAGGACGGCGACAGCCCCTGTGGTAGCGTCGCGTG
>CAYSKU010000110.1:0-8792 GCA_964431775.1 uncultured Ruminococcus sp.
AAAACTCCCTTTTTTCCACTCTCGCATTGCCGTGCGTGTACACCGGCAGCAGCTTCGGTGAGACGGTGTCGGTGTCGATGCCGGCTGCTGCTCTCGCACTCTCGAAGCTTGCGATGTGGTCGGCGGTGAGCTGTCCGACGGTCACTCCCTTCGCCTTCTCCGACGCGTTCTGTCCGGCGTTCCGTCCGAATACGATGACGTCGAGCAGTGAGTTGCCCATCAGGCGGTTCCGTCCGTGGATGCCTCCCACTACCTCCCCTGCCGCGTACAGGTTCTCGACTGTCGTCTGTCCGTCTGCCGTTATGTCAAGTCCGCCGTTCTGGTAGTGCAATGTCGGGTACACAAGTATCGGCTCCTTACGTATGTCGATGCCGTACTTGCCGAACATCCTCATCATCGCAGGAATGCGCTTCTCGATAGTTCCCTCACCGTTCTTCAGCTCGATCATCGGTGTGTCGAGCCACAGCCCGAGTCCGTCAGAGGTCTCAAGTCCGTTCCCTCGATCGGTACACTCGCGTATGATCGATGCCGCAGAAACGTCTCTCGTTTCGAGCGGATGCATGAACACCTCGCCGTTCTTGTTCACGAGCTTCGCGCCGAGAGAACGTACCTTCTCGGTGACGAGTGCGCCGTATATCTGCTCCGGATACGCCGCTCCCGTCGGGTGATACTGGAGCGTGTCCGCGTACAGCAGCTTCGCTCCCACTCTGTAGCCGAGGATCAGTCCGTCCGCGGTCGCGCCGTAGTGGTTCGAGGTCGGAAAGCCCTGATAATGCAGTCTTCCAGCTCCTCCCGTCGCAAGGATGACCGTCTTCGCTCTCGCGATCAGCAGCTCCCTCGTCTCCATGTTCATGAGTACCGCTCCGGCACAACGTCCGTTCTCGTCAAGTAACAGCTCTACAGCCGCCGTAAAGTCGATCACCGGTATTCCGCGTGACAGCACCTCGTCACGAAGAGTACGCATGATCTCCGCTCCCGTGTAGTCCTTTGCCGCGTGCATCCTCTTTCTGGACGTTCCGCCGCCGTGGGTCGTGATCATCGTTCCGTCTGCCGCTTTGTCAAACTCCACTCCGAGCTCGTTCAGCCACTGTATGGCCTCCGGTGCATCGTTCACCAGCTTGTAGAGCAGCTCCGGCTTTGCCGCGAAATGTCCGCCGCCGAACGCATCGAGATAATGTGTCGCCGGACTGTCGTTTTCCTTGTCTGCCGCCTGTATGCCGCCCTCCGCCATCATCGTGTTCGCATCTCCTATGCGGAGCTTCGTCACGATCATAGCGCGGACCCCGTTCTTGTCTGCCTCTATCGCTGCGGAGGCTCCGGCTCCGCCTCCTCCGATTATCAGAACGTCCGTGTCGTAGTCGATACGGTCGAGGTCTACCTCCGACGCACATATGCGGCTCCTTGCCTGTAGCAGCTCCGCAAGCTCACGCGGCACCTTCTCTCCGGCGTTCACTCCGATCGTGAGCTCCGCAAACTCGCTCTGCTTGTAGTCGGGGTGATATTTTGCAAGGAGCGCGTCCTTTTCCTCCGCCGTCATTCGTCTCGGCTCGAGTGCCGCGTTCGCTTCACGTGCCGCCTCTACGAGCTTCATTGACTCGAGCATCTTTCCGCTGTACATATCTTCTCCTCCCTGCCTTACTTCTCGATCTCTCTGTTGTTGTAAAGCTCCTTCAGCTCCGACACAGGCTTCTGCATCAGTGCCTCGAGAAGCTCCTCGAACCTTCCGTCATGTATCTCCCGCACTCGCTCGCGAAGATGCTCGGTCTCGGGGGCAAGATACTTTCCGTTGATTCGTCTCGCAAGGAGCGCGACCTGCGGATGCGATATCCCCGCAGGACATCTCGACGAGCAGACTCCGCACATAACGCAGTCGAACGACTCCTCCGCACATTTCTCGAAGTCTCCTCTCTGTGCGTAGGCTATATACTGCATGACGTTCAGTCCCTGGGTACAAGCCTTCGTGCAGGCGTTACAGCCGATGCACGAGTAGATCTCGGGATAGAGCTGCATCATGACTGCCTCCGTCACCGGCACCTTCTCTATGTCGTAGCTCTGCTTCACGAGCGGAAAGAACGGCAGGGTCGCTATATACATATCGTTCTCGACCTTTGTCTGGCAAGCAAGGCACACCTTCAGCTCACGCTCTCCGCGTATGCGGTACAGTGTAGCGCAGGCTCCGCAGAAGCCGTTCCTACAGCCGCAGCCGCGAACGAGCTGATATCCGGCGTACTCCATCGCTCCCATTATCGTGAGGTTCGACGGTACCTCGTACTTCTTTCCGTACAGATATATATTTACTGTGTTTTCCATCTGTTCCTTATCTCCTGCTATCAATATTCGTCCGGCAGTCTGTCAAGCTCATCGAAGCGGAACACGGGTCCGTCCTTGCAGACGTACTTGTCACCTATGTTACAGCGTCCGCATTTGCCGACTCCGCACTTCATCTTGAGCTCCATCGTGGTGTACACCTGCGTCTTCTCGAACCCAAGCTCCAAAAGCTCCTGCAAGGTGAACTTTATCATGACCGGAGGTCCGCAAAGGAGGACGGTCTTCTTTAGGTCGGGGGACAGCTCCTTTACGTAGCTCGGGATGAAGCCGACGTGTCCGTCCCATCCCTCCTGCTCACGGTCGATAGTCAGGGCGACCTCGACTCCGTCATCCGTCATCCATTCGTTAAGTATCTCCTCGTAGTCCACAAGGTCGTCCTTCGAGCGCGCACCGTACACGATCTGTACGCTGCCGTATCTGTCACGATTATCGCGGACGTAGTTTATGACCGAGCGGAGGGGTGCAAGTCCTATACCGCCGGCGATAAAGAGGAGATCCTTTCCGACAAGCTCTGTATCGACCGGAAACGGTCTTCCGTAGGGACCGCGTATCGCTATCTGCTGTCCGACGTCCATCATGTGCAGCCAGTCGGTCAGACAGCCGCACTTCTTGATCGAGAACTCCATGTACTCGGTATTTGTCGGCGACGACGTTATCGAGAACATAGCCTCTCCCACACCGGGGATCGAGAGCATCGCGCACTGCCCCGGCTTATGCGAAAACGGCTTATGTCCGTCCGGTGTCAGCACTCGGAACGTCTTTACGTCGGGCGTATCGATCCGGATATCCGTCACGACTCCGAGGTGCGGTATCAGGGTCTCGTTAGTCATTTCCGCGCTCCTCCTTTGTCTCCTTTGTATTTGACAGCTTCTTCATTACCTTTACTATGTTCATGTGTATCGGGCAGGAGGCAAGACAGCGACCGCAGCCGACGCACCCGAACTCTCCCTCGTTGTTCGACGGGAAATACACGAGCTTGTGCATGAATCTCTGTCTGAAGCGTTCCTTTTGCGTAAGTCTCGGGTTGCCGTGTGCCATCTTTGTAAAGTCCGAATACATACACGAGTCCCAGCAACGGAAGCGGCATATGCCGTGTCCCGTATCGTAGTCACGTATGTCGTAGCACTGGCAGGTCGGGCAGACGAACGTACACGTTCCGCAGGCAAGGCACGCCTCCGATAGCTCCGTCCACTCCTCACGCTCGAACAGTGCGTCGAGACGGTCTCCTCCAAAGCCCTCGGTAGTCAGGCTCGAGAGAGGAAGCTTCTTCATTATCTCGCGTGTCCTCTCCTCGACCGCCACCGCCTCCGCTTCGTCCCGTTCCTCGAAAATGTCGGACAGTGCGGATAAAAACTCCTCTCCGCGCTCCGTATTTGCGCGGACGAAGTAGCCGCCGTTTACCTTTGTAAAGTCCGCATCCGCCATCGGACGTGCGGCATCTATGCCAAACGTCGTGCAGAAGCACGTCTCGGCGGGTCTTGTGCAGCTCAGACCGAGTATCAGACCATGCTCACGTCTGTTTTTGTAGTAGGTATCGACAGGGTCGCAGAGAAACACGCGGTCGAGTAGCTCGAAGCTGTGTACGTCACACGCACGTACTCCGAAGACTGCAAAGTCCTCCGTCTCACGGCGCGGATCGACTATCTCGATAGCCTTGCCGCTCATCTTGAACTGCACGAGATCCTCCGTCTGCGGAAAGAAGAAGTCCTTCGCGCTGCGTGTGGTATGCAGTGCGTTCGAGATCACCGTTCCCTTAGTCCATTTCGTATAGCTCGCCCCTCCTGCGTTATCGGTCGGGACGTACATCGTGCGAAGCTCTGCCGCACGCTCCATGAAGAGCTCGAGCCTCTCCTCCGAAAGGTATCTCATCAGCTGTTCCCCCTTTCGCGTACCACGGACGGCTCCGCATCGTCATATTTGAACGAGGTGAGCGGTGTCCTCTCCTCGCCCTCGCCTGCTTGGAACTCGCCGTACAGCTCGTCTATGTCGCGGATGAACTTACGGTTCAGAAGGTGGAGCGGTATATGCTCGGGGCAGACCCTCGAGCATTCGCCGCAGTCCGTACAGCGTCCGGCAACGTGGAACGCTCTGATGATGTGGAACAGCTTCTCCTCGAACGAATCTGCCGCCGCCTTCTGCTCCACTCCTGACTCACGGTTATCGAACACGCACTGCTCGCACGTGCAGGCAGGACATACGTTACGGCAGGCGTTACAACGGATACAGCGTGACAGCTCGCCCTGCCAGAAGGCGTATCTCTCCTCCGACGTCATGCTCTCCAGTCTCTCGACCTCGTCGAAGCGACCGCATTCCGCGTTCACCTCGCCCTCCTCGCCGAGCAGCTCGTCATATACGGTGTGCCTCTTCGACTTGCAGTTCACACAGCGTTCGGCGATCGCTTCATTTACATCTATTTCCGAGTCTCCGTAGATCGTTCTTACGATATATCGGTCTCCCTCGCGCTCTATGCCCTGTACTCCGTCGATATCGTGCCGCTTTATCAGGTCGATGTCCGCCATTCCGTCACAGGGGATACCTATGACGTATACTTTATCGCGATCTATCCTATGCTCCGACACGAGCCTTGCAAAGGAGTAGCTGTCGCAGGGCTTCAGAAAGACGAGGAGCTTTGTCTCCGCGTCCTTCTGAAGCTCCTTCATCGCGTATTTTGACACGTTCGCGCCGCAGAATTCGTTGTATACGAAGTCGTTCTCTATTTCCGCAGCAGTGTCGAACACCGCCGGTGTCATGTCGTAGGAGAACTCTCCCTCGCTCCAGCCGATGACACGTCCGACAGTACCGTCGGAGAGCAGCTCTGCGGCTCTTTTCTTCATTCGTTCGTTCATTTCGCGCATCTGAGATCCTCCAGTCTGCGATTCGGACCGAGCGCAGCTATCTGCGCCGCGAAGTCGTTCATCGTTTCGGCAAACTTCGCTCCCTCTGCCGCCGACACCCATTCGACCCTCGTTCTCTCTCTCGCGATTCCGAGGTAGTCGAGCATACCGAACAGCAGCGTCATCCTACGTCTTGCGTAGTAGTTCCCTGTTGTATAGTGGCAGTCTCCAGGGTGACAGCCGCACACTATCACTCCGTCTGCTCCTCTTCCGAACGCCCTCAGTATGAACATCGGATCGACTCGGCACGAGCACGGTACTCGTATTATCTTTACGTTTGCCGGATATTGCAGTCGGTTCGTTCCCGAAAGGTCTGCTCCCGCGTATGAACACCAGTTACAGCAGAACGCCACTATCGTCGGTGTGAATCCTTCCTTTACTTGCATATCTCGTCAACCTCCGCCATGATCTGTCTCCTCGAGAATCCGTGCAGATCCATCGCTCCCGACGGGCAGGTCACGGTACACGCTCCACAGCCCTGGCAGACTGCCGGATTCACCTCTGCCACTCGACGCACCTTCACCGTGCGGTCGGGCATCCTGAATTCCTTTTCGATATACGTGATCGCTCCGTAGGGGCATACGTTCGTACACTGCGAACAGCCGTTGCACAGCTGCTCGTTCGAGTGTGCCACGCACGGGTTACACGTCAGCTTATCCTTTGCAAGAAGTCCTATGACCTTTGCCGCCGCCGCTCCTGCCTGTGACACCGTCTCCGGTATATCCTTCGGTCCCTGGCAAGCTCCCGACAGGAACACTCCTGCGGTCGGTGACTCCACCGGTCGAAGCTTCGGGTGCGCTTCCGTGAAGAAGTCGTTCGTATCCATGCTTGCCGTAAGGAGCGTTGCGAGGGGACGTGCCGACTTATCCGGCTCTATCGCCGCCGCAAGCACCACGAGATCCGCACTTATGTGGAGCTGCTCGTTTATGATCAGGTCGGACGCCTGAACATCGAGCGTTCCGTCGGCTCTCGGCGACACCTTGCCGACCATTCCCTTGATGTAATGTACTCCGTATTCCTCCACCGCACGTCTGTAAAATTCATCGAAGTTCTTGCCCGGTGTACGAACGTCTATATAGAAAACGTAGACTTCCGTATCGGGGTACTTCTCTCTTGTGAGCATCGCGTGCTTTGCGGTATACATACAGCATATCTTCGAGCAGTAGCTCTTTCCCTTTTCGGGCGTGCATCTCGACCCCACGCACTGCACGAACACTATCGTATGCGGATGCTTTCCGTCGGACGGACGGAGGAGCTTTCCGGCGGTAGGTCCTGCGGCATTCGTCAGTCTCTCGAACTCGAGTGAGGTCATGACGTCCTTCGACTGGGAGTATGCGTATTCGTCATACTTTTCCACAGATATCGGATCAAAGCCCGTAGCCGCGACTATCGCGCCGTACTGTCTCTCGACGATCTCGTCCTTCTGCTTGTAGTCTATCGCTCCTGCGGTACACACCTTCGAGCATACGCCGCACTTTCCCGTCTTCAGCATCGTGCAGTAGTCCGCGTCGATCGTTGCGACCTTCGGCACTGCCTGTGCGAACGGTATATACACCGCACGGCGGTTATCCATACCGAGGTTGAATTCGTTCGGCACCTTCTTCTGCGGACATTTTTCGGTACACAGTCCGCACCCCGTACACTTCGTCTCGTCAACGTAGCGTGCCTTCCTGCGTATCTTCACGGTGAAGCTTCCGACAAAGCCCGACACCGACTCCACCTCGCTGTAGGCGTATATGCCGATCCTCTCGTTCTGGGCGCACTCGACCATCTTCGGGGTGAGGATACACGCCGCGCAGTCGAGGGTCGGGAACGTCTTATCGAGCTGGGTCATCTTTCCGCCGATGGTCGGCTTCTTCTCGACTATATCGACCTCGAAGCCTGCCTCCGCTATATCGAGTGCGGTCTGTATTCCGGCGATACCTCCTCCGATGACGAGGGCGCGCTTCGTTACCGGTGACTCGCCCGCCGTGAGGGGTGTGTTCAGCTGCACCTTTGCTATGGCGGCACGTCCGAGGACTATCGCCTTTTCGGTCGCCTCCTCCATATCCTTGTGTATCCACGAGCATTGCTCACGTATGTTCGCGATCTCCACCATATACGGGTTCAGTCCGGCTGCTGCCGCCGCCTTTCTGAACGTGTTCTCGTGCATCCTCGGTGAGCAGGAGCAGACCACGACTCCCGTGAGCTTCTTTTCCTTTATCGTTTTCTTTATCAGGTCCTGTCCCGACTCGGAGCACATATACGTGTAGTCGGCGGCATACACCACGGACGGCTCTCGTCCGAGTGCTTCTGCCACTCTCTTTACGTCTACCGTTCCCGCGATATTCGTTCCGCAGTGGCAAACAAATACTCCTATCCTCTGCATATCGTTATGTCCTCCTTACTTCGCGTATTTTCTCATTGCCGTCATGATCGCCTGTCCCGGAAGCTCCTCGTCCCAAAGCTCCGGTATCGCGTCCGCCTTCAGGTGGTTCGCTCCCTGTACGCGCACTGCCTCAAGACGTACCGCCTCGATCACCTTTGCAGGCTCGACTCCTCTCGGACATCTCTCCACACACGCAAAGCAAGTCAGACATTTGTAAACAGAGTCGGACTTCATCAGCCGCTCGATATCTCCGCGTTCGACCATGTACACGAACTCATGCGGATGGTACTCCATCTCGTCATACGAGGGGCAGGTCCCCGAGCATTTGCCGCATCTCATGCACCTTTGCACCTCCGAACCGCTCATTCGGAGGATCTGTTCCTTCTTTTCCTTTTCCATATCCGTTATCCGCTCCCTTATTCCGCCTCTGCTCCGAGTGCCTCGGCAAGCACCTCCGTGAAGTATCTCACGGGGAGCTTCGAGTCCGCGTTCACCGTCAGGTTATACAGGCACAGCGGACACGCCGTTACGATCAGCTCCGCTCCCATCTCACGTGCGGACTCCGCGACCGCGCTTCCTCTTTTTTTCGCCTGCGCTCTGTCCTCGAGCGTGATATAGCCTCCACAGCACTCGTTCCTCATGGGGTACACCACGGGCTCACCGCCGAGTGCGCGGATGAAGTCCTCCATTATCGAGGGTGACTCGGGGTCGTCGAATTCAAGTACTCCCGAGGGGCGAAGGAGCATACAGCCGTAGTACGCGGCGACCCTTTTGCCCTCGAGCGGTCGTGCGACCCTTTTGGCGACCGTATCGAAGCCGATCTCGTCGCGCAGCAGCTCGAGGTAGTGCATGACACGTGTACCGCCGTGATACTCGAGATCGGGTGAGAGGTAATTATTGACTCTGCGGTCGAAGTCGGGGTTCACCGCAAGCTCATGCTCCGTCTGCTTTAGTACGTTGTAGCACGCCGAGCATACGGTGATCAGTCGTCCGCCGCTCCTTGCACTGTTTGCAAGGGCGCGGACCGCCGGAAGCTTCGTTGCAAGCTCGTCCTTCGCTGAGGTGTACGCTCCTCCGCAGCACTGCCAGCTCTCGAGTTCACACAGCTCGTACCCCAGCACTCGCGCCGCCGCCCTCGCGGCCTCGTCCGCCGCTCTCGCTTTATTCTTCAGCGTACATCCCGGATAGTATGTCAGTTTCAT
>CAYSKU010000111.1:0-8690 GCA_964431775.1 uncultured Ruminococcus sp.
CGTCCATATAGGCTGCCGTTTTTGTTTACTCTGCATACTGTTTCAATGCATCGTCCGGTTAAGCAGAAGATTTCGCTTCCTGGACCGGCAGTCATCGGCGTTATTTCAGTTGTGTAGTGGAGATATCCCACGATGATGGAGTGAAAATATGCGATCGGTCGCCTGACCCTGCACCAAATGATATTGTCGTGGGATAGTTTTCAATTCCGACTGAAAGTGCGCCGATGACCGTCCGGCGGCTCAGCCGCACCGATGACCGCCGCCTATTCGATGAGGTCGCGGAGACGGAAGCCTGCACCAACGTCGGCGGCGATCTTCGCACAGCGTTCGAGATCGTCCTCCGACAGAGTGCCGCGAACAGCCGTCAGAACTACCTTCGGTACGTACCTGACTGCCTCTCGCGCAAATTTCAATACCCCCGAGAACGTGTCCTCACCGAATTTCGGGTGACAGAGCGCGACGTATGCCTCCGGATCGGCGGCGTTCAGACTGATCGACAGACAGTCTACGAGACCGCGAAACGCCGGCGCGGTATCCTCCTCCATTATCATCGAGGCGTGACCGTTCGTGTTGATGCGTATCGGCGTTTTCGAGCGTTCTCTGATGACTCGACAGGTCGAGAGTACGTCATAAAGGCGACAGGTGGGTTCGCCGATACCGCTGAAGACGATCTCGGAAAACATATTCAGATTATGTGAGGTCACATCCGCAATGATCTCTTCGAGTGTAGGCTCACGCTCAAGCTGAAGCTTCGCAAAGCTCCCGTTCATGTCGGTTCTGCGGATACAGAAATCACAATGATTCGTACAGTGATTCGTAAGATTCACGTACAAATTGTTTTTCATAACGTAGGTTATCACCATGCTACCTCCAAGGACTCTCGACCGAGCGCGAGTGTCACCCTCACTCGGTCGAAAACGATCAGATCAGATAAGATCAAAAAATGTCATTCTTGCGGACACGACTTACCGCCGGACTCGGGTATGGAGAACAGCCTTCGTGTGTTCTCCACCGTCTGACGTGCAAGCTCCTCCGGCGACTCGTGACGAAGCTCCGCAAGAGCCTCGAGAGTATAGTGCATATAGCCGGAATGATTCATCTCTCCGCGATGCGGAACGGGCGGCAGATACGGGCTGTCCGTCTCCACAAGTATACGGTCGCCCGGTACTGCGACAGCTGCCTCCTTTACCTTTACCGCGTTCTTGTACGTGACAGGTCCGGAGAACGAGATATACCAGCCGCGCTCACAAAGCTCCCGTGCGGTCTCCGCACTTCCGCTGAAGCTGTGCATGACTCCCGTGACATCGGGATATCGTGCCAGCACCTCGAGGGTCACGCCCATCGCATCACGTGTATGTATTATCACCGGAAGTGACAGCTCACGTGCAAGCTCGAGCTGCGCGATGAAATACTCCGTCTGACAGTCGCGGTCGGTCTCGTCATAGTGAAAGTCATAGCCTATCTCACCGATAGCCACTACCCTCTCACGTGCGGCAAGAACTCGTATGATGTTCACAGCCTCCCCAAGTCGGAGCAGACCGAGCCTTTGCGCGTCTGACGGATGTACGCCAACCGCCGCCCAAACGTAGTCGAAGTTGCCAGCAAGCTCGACCGAGCGCATCGAGCTTTCGAGACTCGAACCAACGTTTATGATACCGCAGATGCCCTCTCGATGCACGTATTCAAGTGCGGCGTTCGTGCCGCCCTCGAACCGCTCGTTGAAGCGTTCGTCATCGTAATGTGCGTGTGAATCGAATAATACCATGCCGCTCAGTGTACCCTTTCGCCGTTCGGGGTCTCGGGATCGAGGAATATTACTCGAACGTCCTCTTCACCGGAGGCAAGTATCATACCGTTCGATTCGATACCGCAAAGCACGGCAGGCTTGAGGTTCGATACTACGATTATCTTACGTCCGATCAGCTGCTCGGGCGTGTAGAACTTCGCAATGCCGGAAACGACCGTTCTCTCCTCCCAGCCGATATCTACGGTCAGCTTGAGGAGCTTCTTCGCCTTCGGTACCTTCTCGCACGCCTTGATCTCGGCCGTACGAAGGTCTACATTCATAAAGTCGTCTATACCGATCTGTGCAATTCCCTCCGGACGCTCTACCGCCGGAGCCTCTGCCTTCCTTGCGGCTTCCTCAGCCGCCTTTTTTGCAGCCTCTATCTCAGCCATGAACTTTGCTTCGTCTATCCTCTGGAACAGGGGAGCTGCCTCACCGACCGTCCGTCCGCTCTCGAGCGCACCGAACGTGCTTGCGGAGTCAAAGTCCTTGACGTCGGTGTTGATATTTGCAAATATCGTCTCTGCCGTCTGAGGAATGATGCACTGTAGCAGTACCGCGCCGATACGGATCGTCTCAAGGAGGTTATAAAGTACAGTCCCCAGACGAGACATCGTCTCGGGAGACTTTGCGAGAGTCCACGGTGTGGTCTCGTCGATATACTTGTTCGCACGGCGGAGCATGGTGAACACGTCCGCACAGGCATCGGCGATATGGAACGTATCCATATGCTCCGCAAACGCAGCTACACCTGTGGCTACGGCTGCCTTGAGCTCCGCATCTGTTCCCTCCTCGTCACCTGCGGTCGGGATGACACCGTCAAAGTACTTCTTCGTCATCGCAACGGTACGGCTCACGAGATTACCGAGGTTGTTTGCAAGGTCTGTATTATAGCGTGAGATCATAGCCTCATAGGTGATGGCACCGTCAGAGGCGTAGGGCATTTCGGAAAGTGCGTAGTAGCGGACACCGTCAACGCCGAACTTTTCCGAAAGCTCGTCTGCGTAAACGACGTTTCCGCGTGACTTGGACATCTTGTCCGCACCGAAGTTGAACCACGGATGGCCGAAGATCTTCTTCGGCAGAGGAAGCTCGAGGGACATAAGGAAGATCGGCCAGTAGATGGAGTGGAAGCGCATGATATCCTTACCGATCATATGGACGTCGGCAGGCCAATACTTTTTGAACTTCTCGGACTGCTCCTCGTAGGACTTGTCGGGATCGTAGCCGAGCGCGGTTATATAGTTGGTCAGAGCATCGAGCCAGACGTAGACGACGTGCTTGTCGTCAAAGTCAACGGGTATGCCCCACTTGAAGCTCGTTCTCGAAACGCAGAGATCCTGGAGACCCGGCTTCAGGAAGTTGTTCACCATCTCGCGGCGGCGCGACTCGGGTTCTATGAACTCGGGATGCTCGTCTATATGCTTCATGAGACGGTCGGCGTAATTGCTCATCTTGAAGAAGTACGCCTCCTCCTTGGTGCGCTGTACGTCACGTCCGCAGTCGGGACACTTTCCGTCCTTAAGCTGTGTTTCGGTGAAGAACGATTCGCAGGGGGTGCAGTACCAGCCCTCGTACTCGCTCTTGTATATGTCGCCCTTGTCGTACATCCTCTTGAATATCTTCTGTACGGCAGACTCGTGATAGTCGTCGGTCGTGCGGATGAAGTGGTCGTACCTTGCGTTCATGAGATCCCAGATACCGCGTATCTGAGAAGCCACACCGTCAACGTAGGACTTCGGGGTGATACCGGCTTCGAGAGCCTTGTTCTCGATCTTCTGACCATGCTCGTCTGTACCCGTGCAGAAGAAAACGTCGAAGCCGCGTGCCTTTTTGTAGCGTGCGATCGCATCGGTCGCTATGACCTCGTAGGTGTTGCCGATATGCGGCTTTGTCGAGGCATACGCTATCGCGGTGGTTATATAAAATTTTTCAGACATATCTAACTCCTGTTGTTTATCTTACTAGCTCTCCTCCGGCGTAGACTGCCACGCGGACGGGAGCTTCCTTATTTTCGATCATGACAAGGTCTGCGCGGAGACCGTTTGCGATCTTGCCGCACTCGTTATCGATACCGAGCATTGCTGCCGGATTCGACGTTGCACAGAGTATAGCCTCCTCGAGCGGTCGTCCGGTGAAGCTCATGTAGTTGCAGACCGCGGTAAACAGGTCGAGCGTAGAGCCTGCAAGCGCGCCCTCGGAATTTACCGCACGACCGTTCTTTACGTAGACCGGAAGTCCGGCTATCGAGTATTCGCCGTCCTCACAGCCGGCAGCCTCCATTGAGTCCGTTACGAGAATGAGCTTGTCGGCAGGCTTCATGCGACCTGCAAGCTCGATCATCCTCGGGTGCGAATGCTCACCGTCAACGATGAACTCGGAGTACGCCGAGTCGGTCAGCAGAGACGCTATCATGTTGCCCGGCTCACGGTGGTGTATCGGGCGCATGGCATTGTAGGTGTGCGTAAAGGAGGTGACTCCCCACGATACCGCGTTCATAGCCTCCTCGTAGGTCGCGTCACTGTGTACCATGCCGCACGTTGCACCGAGAGACCTTGCGCGGCGAACGAACTCCTCTCCGCCCTCAAGCTCACAGGCGGAGGAGATGTGTATCGGGAGAGGGAGCATCCTCTTGATAAAGCCCTCAAGCTCGTCTGCATCGAGAGAGTGAAGAAGCTCGGGTGCGTGTGCGCCGCGACGCTTCGGATTGAGATACCGTCCCTCAAGGTGCGTTCCGGCGATAGTCGCTATGCCCGGCTCGACTGTACGGTTCTTACCTATAGCCTCCATCGAGGCGATAAGGCTCTCGGTCGTTGCGGAGGCAAGCGTTGCCATTACGGTCGTAGTACCGACAGCCGCATAGGAGTGACGAAGCTCGTGTACGTCCTGCTCACCTGCGGTATTGAAGTCCATTTTTGTCCGACCGTGGGTGTGTATGTCCACAAGTCCCGGAATTATATACTGTCCGGTGCAGTCGATGACACGTGCAGCTGTCGGGATATCCGTACAGCTTGCGTCAACTATCCTGTCGTCCTCACAGAGAATATCCGTTCTGACGAATTCACGAAGGGCGGTGCAGTAAACGTGACCGCCTCGAAAAGCTGTATACATCTCAGTCCTCACTTTCTGTTCCGCAGCTTTAACTTTGTAATGAAGAAAAAACGGCGCAGATCCTTTTGCATTATAAGATTATAACAGAAAATCCCTCTGTTTACAAGGTGTTTGCGAAAAAAGCATCGTAAAGAGCCACACTATTTTTCACAGCGCAAAGGAAGACCGTTCTTTACAGCGTAAAAGAAACGGTATGACGTGTGCCATACCGTTTCCCTTATGGTATAAGGTAGGTGCCATATCGGGCGATATACACCTATATTACCTCATTTATCTCTTCTTGGAGATAGCGTAGCCTGCTGCGGAGATGAGAGCTGCGACAGCGGCGATAACGCCGAAGTCGAAGGTCTGAGCAGCCTCTTCCTCGGTAGCTTCCTCTGCGGGAGCTTCCTCGACAACTGCCTCCTCAACTACTACTTCTTCCTCAACGGGAGCTTCTTCAGCCGGAGCTTCCTCAACGGGAGCTTCCTCTACAGGAGCTTCTTCAACTACAGGCTCTTCAACAACGGGTTCTTCAACAGCAACCTCTTCTGCACCGTAGGTCGGGTTAGTACCGTCCTTAGCGTAGCCGTAGAGCTCTACCTCGGCAACGTCACCGTGGCTCGTGTAGTTGATGTAACGGAAGTAACGATAACCGGTGTTGTCAGCGGTCTCGATCTCGTCGGATACATCGATATAGTCAGCGGAAGCCGCTTCCTCTATGCTCATGTAAAGTGCAACTGCATCGCTGAAATCTTCGCTGTTCGCACCCTCGATGGTAGCACCGTTGAAACGAGCGGCGTTGTCGTTACGAGGACGGATAACGATCTTGGTGAGGATCATCTCTTCACCTGCGTCGATACCGCAGTAGCCGTCGCCGACTGCGAGCGGATCGAAGAAGGTAGCAACGTCACCGTCGAAAGCGGCGTCACGACCTGCTGCTGCGTTCTCGCCCCAGCCCATTTCGAGACCGATACGGTCACCGTTGATGAGAACGGAGCCCTCGGGGATCTCTGCGCCGGATGCCGGATAGGTAGCAACGGTAGCCTCGGCGGTCTCGGTGGTAGCAGCCGCAACGGGAGCGGTCACGCCGTCACCGGTCTTGGTGTTTGCATCGGTACGAGTGGTGTTAGCCTTGTATTCTTCCTCAGTTCCGAAGAAGATCCATGCGGAGTTCTTGGACTCGAGTCCGAGAGAGAGTGCGCCGTCACACGCGCCGCGAACAGCGGTAACAGCATCAGCTATGGAGATACCTGCCATAGTGGAAACGAGACGAACGGCTACGTCAGAGGATACCATGCCCATGGGAACGGTGTCATACTCAACGGACATATTGGATACCTGATATGCACCGGTGGTAACGTTACCTTCTTCGTCGATGAGCTCCTCGTCACGGCAGTTATTACCAACGAGACAAGCGATCGCGCCTGCATTCTTAGCGTTATCGGACTTTACGGTGAAGGTGGAGTCACCGCGAACGGTGAAGGCTACTCTGCCTGCAACGTTTTCCGGGAAATCCTCTGCGTTCGTGCCGAGGTCACAGAGAACGACCTCGTACCAACCGGATTCGAGGTTCTCGAGCTTGTTGGCTTCGATCTCAACGCTGTTCGTGTCAACGCTGATGGTCCAGTCTGCCGCAGAGCCATCCTCCATCCAGAACGCACGTTCTGTCTTATCGAGCATATTGAGAGCTGCATCCCAATATTCGCTGTCGGAATCGTCGTAAACGAACATTCCGGCACTTGCACTGATCGCAGAGGCTGCTACGAGAGCGGCTGCGAGAAGTGCGCTGAAGAGCTTTTTCATTTTGTCCTCCAAATGAAATTATTTCAAAGGTAAAAAAGTACGCCGGACAGTCGGTACGGCACGTTCTCCGCACCGCTACACGGCACGGAAAAAGAACCTCACGTCTCGTCCGAGGCTACTTCTCTCCCTTTACCCGATTATTATATCAGATGGTCTTCAAAAAAGCAAGTCTTATGACAAAAAACGCACGTCAAATTTATTTAAAATTATTTATAAATAGCTGTAAAAAATAATTTATTGACCATTTATTACTAATTCAAACTGTTTGAACGTGCGTTTTTATACATATTTCGGAAGCTGTTACAAAAGGTAGACCCTGCTCCTTTTATTCATCTTCCATGAGCTTGAAGCCGGCTGTATCGTTCACGGGAAGTGAGAAGACGAGCGAATTTGCCTCGCTGTCCGCTCCTGCGTTCTGCATTATTGCGCGCATGATCTCCTTTTTGCTGTCCGTTTTCGCAACGATGAAGACCATCTCCTTTTCGGCGGCGATAGAAAGTCCGAAGAACTTCTTCGCGCTGATCGCACCCGTACCCTTTGCGTGAATGACCGTACCTCCTGCGGCACCGGCGGCACGTGCGGCATCCATTACCGTATCGGTATGACCGCCTGAGCAGATTGTGATGATAAGCTCATATCTGGAATCCATGAGATCCTCCTCTTTTACGTCGATCTTCCCCGTTTCATCCGCAGACGGCGTAAACGCCGCCGCCGTGTAGCCTACCGCACTCGAGAACGGTACTGAGACCGCAACTCCACGGTCGGGCATATCTATCTTCATTTCGCTCGACAGCTTTCGCATCAGTCTTCGACGAAGGGACGTATCCGCAAAGGTGATCGACACCGTTTTTTCGGAGGCGGTCAGTCCCATCATCGACAGCAGATCCTTGTGAGCTGTTCCGTTTGCGACCACGCTCATGACCACGGAGCAGCCGTATTTACGGAAGAACTCCGCAAACTCCTCACCGTCCGTGCGCCGCGTGATGGTCAATATCATATTAAGTTCCATATTGTCACCTGTATTGAAGTCGATATCGTTTATAGCATAACGTTGATCCGAAGCAGCTCCGGTCTACATCTCGATGATATCGTTGTCGGTATCCGAGGCTGTATCCTCCGCAAGCGCGGGCTGACGGTCGTCCTCGGTCTGCTGCTTCTTCAGCTTGATACGGTATATGAGACCAAGCACCTCTATCGCGATAAGGGGGGTCATCGCGACCATTGCGACCACGCCGAAGGCATCCTGTACGACGTTTCCGCCGACTGCCTCGCATATACCGATGGTGAAGGGCAAAAGGAACGTTGCGGTCATAGGTCCGGAGGCAACGCCGCCCGAGTCAAAGGCTATGGAGACGAATATATCGGGAACGAAGAACGCAAGCACGAGTGCTATCGCGTAGCCCGGGAGTATCATGCAGTAGATCGATATTCCGGTCAGTGCGCGGAGTATCGCAAGACCGACGGAGGCAGCGACACCAAGTCCGAGGGTCGTGAACAGTGCCTTACGCGGTATCGCTCCGGCGGTCATCTCCTCGACCTGCTTCGTCAGCACGTGAACGGCAGGCTCTGCCGAAACGATAAAGTAGCCGATCAGCATACCGACAGGTATGGCGATCCACGCATACGAGGTCTTTCCGAGAATTCCACCGATATATGTACCTATCGGCATAAAGCCGACGTTCACGCCGGTCAGGAACAGCACGAGTCCGACATATGTGTAAAGCACACCGACCGTTATCTTTACGAGCGAGTCACGCTTCATCGGTGCGAAGATGCGCTGGTATATGAGGAAGAATATGTATATCGGGCTGACTGCGACCGCGACCTCCTTTGCGTAATGCGGTATCATTACAAGGAAGGAAGCGAGCATCGAGCGCGAGTCCTCCGCGATAACGAACGCTTCGCTCTCGTACACAGAGCCGCCTGCGCCGAAGACCAGTCCGAGTATCATTACGGAGAGGATAGGGCCGACCGAGCAGAGAGAGACGAGACCGAAGCTGTCCCCCTC
>CAYSKU010000112.1:0-8648 GCA_964431775.1 uncultured Ruminococcus sp.
TGTCCCCCTCGGCGTTGCTGTCCGAGCGTATGGAGGCGACACCGACACCGAGAGCCATTATGAAGGGTACGGTCATCGGACCTGTCGTAACGCCGCCGGAGTCAAAGGAGACTGCAAGAAAGTCGGGGGAGACGAAAAACGAAAGTCCGAATACGATCATGTAGAAAACTATAAGGAGAGTGCGTAGCTTGATCGCGAAGAGTATACGGAGCATCGCGATGACGAGGAATATACCGACTCCCACTCCGACAGAGACGATCAGCGTTGCGTTCGGGACCGAGGGTATCTGGTTCGCGAGGACGGTAAGGTCAGGCTCGGATATCGTCACCATAAGTCCGACTATGAACGAGACGATGACGATGAGGAAGAGGTTTCTCGATTTCGTCATGCTCTGACCGATATATTCGCCCATCGGGGTCATGGCAGTCTCCGAGCCGAGCGTGAACAGAGCCATACCGATCTCCAGCATGAGTGCGCCGAGCAGGAAGGAGGGCAGCATACCCGAGGGTATCGGCGCAACGGTCACGGTCAGTAAAAGGACTATTATCGTCACCGGTGCGACTGAGGAGATCGCCTCCATTATTTTTTCGTGCAGCTTACTGTACAAACGGCTTCTGTAACCGAATTTCGACATCAGGCTTCCTCCTTTATTGTAAGTATCATATCACGCACCGCATCGGCAAGGCAGTCCATACAGAAGTAGTCCATAGCCTCCTCCGGTCTGGCGTAATCGAGAACGAGCTTGTCCACGGGCTGTGGGAGAGGTGCGTTCCCCTCAAGACGTATGAGTCGGCGGTTCAGCAGTATACGCTCCCTTGCCTCACAGATATTACGTCTGACGGAGGAGCGTTCGATCTCGTCCGTATGCTCGAGGAGACAGTCGAGACTACCGAAGCGTGAGAGGAGGACAGCGGCGTTCTTCGGACCTATGCCGTGTACTCCGACGATATTGTCGGACTTATCGCCGACGAGACACTTCCAGTCCGCGAACTGCGACGGCTCGATGCCGTACTTCTGACGTACCGACTGCGGAGTGATGAGCGTACTCTCGTAGCCGTGGTAGTTGAGGATTGAGACGTTTTCGGAGATGAGCTGCCAGTAATCGCGGTCTGTCGATAGGATGACGATCTCGTATTCGTCAGAGTACGTCATGGCGTAGGAGGCTATGACGTCGTCCGCCTCGCAGCCGTGTATCTCGGAGAACGGCACCCTCATCCGTTCGAGTGCGGCGTAGATCGCCGGAAGCTGAGTGAAAGGGCATTCCTCGGGGGACAGCCCACTGTAATCGGGACGGTTCGCCTTATAGTCGGCGTCAAGCTCTCTGCGGTCTCCGCAGTCCGGCGAATCGAAGGAGACGAACATATGTGTCGGATGTATCATCCGCACGACACGATCTATCGCACATACAAAGCCGTACAGTGCGTTATATTTGATGCCCTCGGTCGAATAGAACCGGTCGGGCATTCCGTAAAACATTCGGAACAGGAGATTATGTCCGTCTATCAACAGCAGCTTCCTTCGCATGATCTTCTCATCCTTCAATAGATATTCAGTCAAACGCAGATCACACGTCAAATGGAAAACTATACCATCGCGAGTGTGTCTGCATCATATTTATTATATCATACGCCGAGGGCTAAAGCAATGAACATTTCTTTAATAAAAGCCGACATTTTGTAGTACACAGATCCACGAGGGACAGAGGCTTTTGAGCTATTATTCGTTATCCTCAACGAGGCGCGACTTCGACAGCTTCGCGTTCTTATAGTATACGAAGACGAGGAGACTGCAAAGCAGCCAGCCTGCCGGATAGCCCATAGCTATCGGTATCAGCTCGTTCATGATGAAGTTCGACATGACGAACAGGTATATCTGTCGGAAGAGGACGAAGGAGAGGAGCATTATGACCATCGGCGCACGGCTGTTCCCTGCTCCGCGAAGTGCGCCCGAGTATATCTGATTCACGCTACAGAAGACGTAGAACGGTGAGAGCCAGCGAAGGAGCTTCGCGCCGCACTCCACGACCTCCGGCTTATCGTTAAAGAAGCTGACGAACGCCGGTGCGAAGATAACTATCGGTATGATAATGACGACCGTCATTCCGGCGGCGATAAACAGAGCGATATCGGAGCCGCGTCTTGCACGCTCGGTCTGATCGATACCGAGGTTCTGCCCGACAAACGTAGTCGCAGATAATGCGAGGGACTGCATAGGCAGGAAGATGAACTGGTCGATCTTCGAATAGGCGGTCCAGCCGGACATACAGTCGGGACCGAAGTAATTTATATAGGACTGGACGAAGATGTTCGAGAAGGAGGTGATCGCCATCTGTATAGCCGCAGGGATACCGACGCGGATTATCTTCATGAGCATATCGCGGTGGAGCTTCAGGTCACGCGGTATCAGGCGTATGCACAGGTCGGTGCGGAGGAGGAGTATCAGCACGAGCACGGCGGAGACTCCCTGCGCGATTATCGTAGCGAGGGCAACACCGGCGACGCCCATATCGAACGCGATGACGAAGACGAGGTCGAGTATGGTATTGAGTACGGCGGAGACCACGAGGAAGTAGAAGGGTCTTTGCGAGTCGCCGAGGGCGCGGAGGATACCCGAGCCGATATTATAGATCATAAGTCCGACGACACCGGAGAAGTATATACGGAGGTAGGTCGCGGCATCGGGTACGACCTCGGCGGGGGTCTTCATGAGGGTCAGCATATACGGGGTCATGAAGATACCGAGAGCCGTAAAGAGTACAGCGAGTATCAGGGTCATAAGAAGAGCGGTATGGACGGTATCGTGTACGCGGTCGTACTTTTTCGCGCCGTAGTACTGCGATATGACTACTCCGGCACCGCTCGAGAGACCGAGGAAGAAGCCGATCAGCAGGTTGATGATAGGTCCGACCGAGCCGACCGCCGAGAACGCCTCGTTACTGACGTAGTTTCCGACGACCCACGTATCGACGGTGTTATAGAGCTGTTGGAAAATGTTCCCTATGAACAGAGGGAACGCGAACGTAATGAGATGACGAACGATATTACCCTCCGTCATATCGACTTCTCGTTTTGCGCCGAAGCGTCTTCGAATACCTTTCACGTCGATACCATCCTTCACATAATAAGATACAGATCAAAAAAACAGATCAAGTTTATCATACATCATATGTCGATAATAGTCAATAGCATCACAAAAAAAGTGGCAGCCTGAGGCTGCAAACAGTCATCGGGTCGGCTGAGCCGACAGACAGTCATCGGGTCGGCTGAGCCGACAGGCAGTCATCGGCGTTCGTGAAGCTTGGGTTGAAAGAGATACCACGACAATGTTATTTATGCAACATTGGTCTGCTGACGGCTTATTTTGTCGTATTCGCTCGGTATCGGCTAAACGTATAGGCTCCCTCCGGGAGGGAGCTGTCGGCGATTGCCGCTTACGGCGACGACGACTGAAGGAGAATGCGTTAGAATAGCTCTGCACAAATGATATGTCGTGTGATCTCTTGCAATTTCGACTGAAGTAACGCCGACAGGCAGTCATCGGCGCATTTTCAGTCGAAATTTTTTTCAAAAAAGCAATATCCGGTATTGACAAGGGGGATGGTTTGTGATATAATAGCGTCGTTCGAGAGAACACCACCGAATGCGGGTGTGGCGGAATTGGCAGACGCGCAAGATTCAGGTTCTTGTGGGGGCAACTTCGTGAAGGTTCAAGTCCTTTTACCCGCATTAAAAGAGCTAAGGCTGATGCTTTAGTTCTTTTTTGTTTTTGTACTACAGTCAATACAGAGGATAACAGCACCATGATGGGAAAAACACATTTGGCAATCGGGCTTGCAACGGCATTTGCCGTCATGCGTCCCGAGAACGTCGGCGAAGCACTGATCGCAGTGATCGGCGGTACGGTCGGCGGAGTTATCGCAGACAGCGATATACTTGACAACGACCACCGTCTAGACACCTTTTCGGTACAGCTTGCCGCCGCTGCCGTCACGATAGCGGCACTCGTCTTCGACTATTTCGGGGGCTTTGGGATATGCGAGAGCATCGCCGAAGACGTACCTCGTGCGGTCTCGGGTGGGGTAGTGTTTGCTGTTTTGTGGATACTCGGCGTAATATCGAGTCACCGCACCTTCACTCATTCCCTGACCGCGCTCGTGCTGTTCAGCTTCGCGGTCGGTATGATATACGCACCGTTCCGTCCGGTCTTTGCCGCCGCCTACGTCTCGCACATCGTCCTCGACCTCACGAACAAGCGGAAGCTGCCTATCCTTTATCCGTTAAAGCTCGGGGTCTGTCTGAAGCTGTTCTACGCCGACGGTCTCGCGAACCGCATCTTCTTCACGCTCGGCTGTGTCACCTCGGGAGCGTTGGCTCTTGCCGCAGTGCTTGAGATACTGCTGTAGCTTTCGAAAAATGGGAGAGAACAACGGGGAGATGTATTGACAAGGTACGGTGCAGACCGCAAGAGACAAAATACGGTTTATCTAAATCATCCCATTATACCTATCAAAACTCATTTTCTCCCTTGACGAGATCGGACTTACGTGATATCATTTTAAGGTAGTATATTACGTCGTCAGGATGCAGAAACTGATATCGTGCAGACTGTCACACAAGAAAGGATACGAAAATGGCTGTTATCGAGATAACGAACGAAAACTTTGAAGCGGAGGTCGAACGCTCCGACAAGCCGGTGCTGCTCGACTTTTGGGCAACGTGGTGCGGGCCGTGCCGTATGCTCTCCCCCATCGTCGATCAGATCGCAGAGGAGCGCGACGACATAAAGGTCGGAAAGATAAACGTTGACGAGCAGGGTGAGCTTGCCTCACGCTTCGACGTCATGAGCATACCGACCCTCATCGTGATGAAGAACGGTGAGATCAAGGCGACCTCGGTCGGCTACAAGCCGAAGAACGCCGTCCTCGCCCTGCTCGACTGACAGAAACGTCCCGCATTCCTCCGAATTCGAGGCAGGATAAAAACGGGCAGCTCCCCCATCAATACGATACCCCGACAGGTCGATCGCCTGTCGGGGGTATTTTTTAGGTGCTGTTTTAAAAAGAAAGAGATATGTACAGGAGCGAAATATCTTTGTGATAGACGAAGGATCTTTCCGCAGGAATACGCCCGTATTTCAAGGGAGAATTCTGAAGTATAGCGAAAAAAGCCCCGCTATCTGTGCATATTGACTTTTTTTCAAACACGCCCTAACTTACGCCTTCTTCTGCGTGATCTTCTTTATCACGAACAGTGTCGCTATCATGAGCGCGATACCTATCGGAAGTGCAATGAACCACTTCTGGACAAAGGAGGCTATGATGAACGAAACGAACGATACCGCCGCAACGGTGATCGCATACGGAAGCTGTGTGGATACGTGGTTGATGTGGTCGCATCTCGCGCCTGCCGAGGACATGATGGTCGTATCGGAGATCGGAGAGCAATGGTCACCGCAGACAGCACCTGCAAGGCAAGCGGACATACCGATGTACATAAGCTCGGAGGAAGCCGGGAATATGCTCGTGACTATCGGGATGAGGATACCGAACGTTCCCCAGGACGTACCTGTCGAGAACGAGATGAAGCAGGCTACAAGGAAGATGACAGCCGGCAGGAAGTTGTGAAGTCCCGAGGCGTTCGACATGAAGTCGCTTACGAATTCGGACGAGCCGAGGTTTGTGGTCATGTTCTTGAGCGTACCTGCCATAGTGAGGATGAGTATCGCCGGTACCATTGCCTTGAAGCCGTCCGGAATACATTCCATAGCATCCTTGAACGTGATGACACGGCGGCAGATGAGGAACACTATCGTTATGAGAAGGGTCAGGATACCGCCCCACGGCAGACCGACCGTTGCATCCGTATTAGCGAAGGCATCGATGAAGTTCTGACCGTCGAGGATACCGCCGACGTATACGAGCGCGAATACGCTGACCGCGATGAGAACGATTATCGGAATGACAAGATCCATGACCTTACCGTTCTTGTTCTCAGAGCCGCCGTCAACAGCCGCGTGCTCCGTACCGGAGGTGAAGAGGTCTCCCTTTTCCCGTGCGTTCTTCTCGTGTATAGCCATCGGACCGTAGTCGAACTTCATTATTGCTATAGTCATAACGAACACGAGAGTCAGGAGCGAATAGAAGTTATAGGGGATAGCGCGGACGAACAGACTGAGTCCGGAGTAGCCCGTTCCCTCTGCATAGCTGGCAACAGCCGCTGCCCACGAGGAGATCGGAGCTATCATACATACGGGAGCTGCCGTCGAGTCGATTATGTAGGAGAGCTTTGCACGTGAGACGCGGTTCGCGTCCGTTACGGGCTGCATTACCGAGCCGACCGTCAGACAGTTGAAGTAGTCGTCGATGAAGATGAGCATTCCGAACGCGCAGGTAGCAAGCTGTGCGCCGACTCTCGTCTTGATGTGCTTCTTCGCCCATTCGCCGAAGGCTGCGGACGCACCGGTCTTATTGATCAGCGCGACCATTATGCCGAGCAGTACGAGGAAGATGAATATGCCGGCACTTCCCGAGACGGAAGCGATGAAGCCGTCGTTCACCAAAACGTCCATGGTGCGTATGGGGTTGAAGTCAGCCGCAAGAAGTGCGCCTGCAAGGATACCGATGAACAGTGAGGAATATACCTCCTTTGTTATCAGTGCCAGAACTATCGCGATAACGGGAGGCAGGAGCGACAGTGCCGTGGCAAACGCCATAGGCGTATACTCCTCAGTCTCCGCGTCCGCTTCGGTGTCTTCAACGGTGTACGCGACCTCGGTACCGTCAGCCGCTGCCGTATCGACCTCTCCCTCCGCAAAAACGGTAATGCCGAGAGAAACTACCGCCAGTGCGAGGAGTACGATGAGAGTGAACATCATCCGCGAACCGGGGACTGCAAAAAATCTTTTTCTCATAGCGGAAAACCTTTCTGTAAAAATATTGATTTCGGTGCATTGAAGCGTTCGATCGCCGAGGCTTCAAATTAAGTATTATCATACCACAGTTTTTGCCAAAATACAAGGATTTGTGAAGAAAAAAATCAAAAAAATTCAAATTTGCTCCACAATAAAGTGCAAAAAAATTCAAAAAAAGACTTGACAAGTCAGACTTAAACGTGATATACTTTATCCATTCCAAGAGAAATGAGGAGAAGTGCGATGACAAAGGGCATAGTGCTGTATGCAATTCGAATGTCCCACACCCGGAGCTTACCGTCGGGTGCTTTGGTCGTTGCCGTCTGCTGAACCGCAGACGAAGCCTCTCACTTACATACGGAAGGTCCGGGACTCGCCGATGGCGTCGTTCACGGATCGTTTTTATTTTTCCGAAAGGAGCTATCCGCCATGATCGAACTATGTAATATATCAAAAACGTTCCGTACCGACCGCGCAGAGGTCGAGGCGGTACGAAACGTCTCACTCAAGATCGAAAAGGGAGACATATTCGGGATAATCGGTCTCTCGGGTGCCGGAAAATCGACTCTCGTGCGCTGTATGAACTTTCTCGAAGTCCCGACCTCGGGAGAGGTACGGTTCAAGGGTACTCCCCTTTCCTCCCTCTCGAAAAAGGAGCTTCTTGAAACGAGACGTAAGATATCGATGATATTTCAGGGCTTCAACCTCCTCTCCCAGCGCACGGCGTTGAAGAACGTCTGCTATCCCCTCGAGATCGCAGGTGTTCCGAAAAAGGAGGCTGAGTCGAAGGCGCGTGAGCTTTTGACTATCGTAGGACTTGAAGACAGACTGAACTCCTATCCGGCGCAGCTCTCGGGCGGTCAGAAGCAGCGTGTCGCCATAGCACGTGCGCTCGCGACAGATCCGGAGGTGCTTCTGTGCGACGAAGCGACGAGTGCGCTCGACCCGAACACGACACGCTCTATCCTCGAGCTTCTCGAACGCATCAACCGCACGATGGGAGTTACTATAGTAGTCATAACGCACGAGATGAAGGTCGTCGAGCAGATATGCACAAAGGTAGCGGTGCTTGACGGAGGAGCGGTCGCGGAGGTCGGGAGCGTACATGACATATTCATGACACCGCAGTCGCAGATCGCACGTGAGCTGATACTTCCGAAGGGGGCTTCCGTTGCGGAGCTTCGCGGAGGACCTGTGATACGTATAGTATTCGACGGTCAGTCAGCCTACGAGCCTGTGATCTCGAACCTTTCGCTCGAGTGCCGCACGGCAGTCAACATACTCGGTGCGGACACGAAGGTCATCGGCGGTCGCGTATCGGGTCAGATGCTTTTGCAGCTGCCGGACGACGAGGTCGCGTGCGGACGTATCAAAAATTATCTGAGCGGCAGAAATATACGCTTTGAGGAGGCAGACAGCGAATGGAAATACTGAACGATCTTTTCGGAAACGGAATGCTCGCCCAATACGGTGATGCTATCCTTACAACACTCAAGATAACACTTCTCAGCACCGTCATATCGTACCTGCTCGGCATACCGCTCGGTGTGCTTCTCTACGGCACGTCACGCGACAGCATATTCGAGAGCCGAAGCGTGAACGGTATCGTCGGGACTGTCGTCAACATCCTGCGCTCCATACCTTTTATAATCCTGCTCGTCATGACTCAGCCTGTCGCGAAGCTGATCACCGGCTCGAAGATCGGTGACGATGCGTTCATAGTATACCTCGTGATCGCC
>CAYSKU010000113.1:0-8644 GCA_964431775.1 uncultured Ruminococcus sp.
TGGGATAAGGTATGACTTGCGTAGAATGTGTGGGTAATTTGGGGTGTTGCTATAAACTGAAAGTGCGCCGATTCATGCTCGGCGGCTCAGCCGCCCCGATTCCTGTTTGCGGTCTCAGACCGCCGCCCCCCCGATCCATGCACCCGGCTCCAGGCTGGATTTTTTTAAAAGCAGTAGATTATCCGAGGGATATGTGCTATAATAGATGTATTAGATAATTTTTTGCTAACGAAAGGAACAAACTATGGCAACCAATATCAAAAGCAGCCGTGAGCTTGCACCAAATCCCGCCTACGAGCTGATGTACGAGGAGTACCTCGAGGACATAAAGTCCGCCGGTATCATCCTCCGTCATAAGAAGTCGGGCGCACGTGTCTGCCTCATCTCCAACGACGACGAGAACAAGCTGTTCTGCGCCGCCTTCCGCACGCCGCCGGAAAACTCCACCGGCGTCCCCCACATAATCGAGCATACCGTCCTTTGCGGCTCGAGGAATTATCCCTCTCGCGACCCCTTCATGCAGCTCGCTAAGGGTTCGCTCAATACCTTCCTCAACGCAATGACCTACCCCGATAAGACCCTCTACCCCGTCTCCTCCTGTAACGATAAGGACTTCAAAAACCTTATGAACGTCTACATGGATGCCGTCTTCTATCAGAATATCTATAAGTACCGCCAGATCTTCATGCAGGAGGGCTGGCACTACGAAATGGAGACCCCCGAGGACGAGCTTAAGATAAACGGTATCGTCTATAGCGAGATGAAGGGCGCGACCTCCTCCCCCGAGAGCGCGATCTGGGACGCTATCTCTCGCTCCCTCTACCCCGATACCACCTACGGCGTAAGCTCCGGCGGCGACCCGAAGGTCATCCCCGAGCTTACCTACGAATATTACCTCGACTTCCACCGCCGCTTCTATCATCCCTCCAATTCCTACATATTCGTCTACGGTAACTGCGATATGGACGAACGCCTTGCCTGGATGGACGAAAATTACCTCTCCGCGTTCGATGTCATCTCCCCGAACTCCGATATCGCCCGTCAGACTCACTTCGGTATCACCGAGCCTAAGCGTATCAACGAGACGTACTCCATCGGCGCGGACGATGCGACCGACGGAAAGGCATATTTCGCCCTCGCCGCCCTCTGCGGCTCTAACCTCGACGTCCTCGACTGCCGCGCATGGGGCATACTCTCCGATGTACTCATCTATTCCCCCGGCGCACCTATCAAGCAGGCTCTCCTTGACGCAGGCATCGGTCAGGACGTCTTCGGCGGCTACGATACACATATGATCGAGGACTACTTCTCCGTTATCGTCAAGAACGCAAAGGCGGAGGATATCGACCGCTTCCGCGATATCGTCATCGAGACACTGAAAAAGCAGGTCGAGGAGGGTATCTCCGAAAAGGCTCTGCTTGCTTGCATCAACCGTGACGAATTCTACTATCGTGAGGCGGATTACGGCGGAAGCCCCCGCGGTCTCGACTACGCCGCAAATATGCTCCAGTCGTGGCTCTACGATGACAACGCGGCATTCTCCTATATGCACTTCCTCTCCGACTGTGAGGAGCTCAAAAAGCGTATCGGTACGGGCTATTACGAGGAGCTCATCAAAAAGTATATCCTTTCCTCCGACCACTGCGTGCTGGTAAGCTCACTTCCCGAGCCGGGTCTTGTCGAAAAGAACAACGCGGAGCTGAAAAAGCGTCTTGCCGAATATAAGGCATCCCTCTCCCCCGAGGAGATAGACCACATCGTCGAGGAGACGCGCCTACTCCGCGAATATCAGAGCCACGAGCCGACCGAGGAGGAGCTGAACTGCATACCCTCCCTTCAGAGAAGCGATATTCCGCGTGAGACCGTACCGTTCTATAACGAGGAGCGTGTCGTTGCAGGTGCAAAGACCGTCTACCATGACGTTGAGACGAACGGCATAACCTACCTTAACGTGATGTTCGATGCGAACGGACTCCCGAAGGAGTATATCCCCTACGTAGGACTCCTCGGCTCGATCCTCGGAAAGGTCGATACCGCCGAGCATACCTACGCAGACCTCGTCATGGATCTAAAGCTGAACACGGGTAACCTCTCGTTCGGCGCACCGGTATACCATATATACGGAAAGGCAGACGAATTCAGACCGATGTACGGTCTTTACACGAAGATGCTTGCTGATAAGGTCGATTTCGCCCTGAATATCGCCGCCGAGATCATCTCGACCTCGAAGTTCGAGGACACGAAGCGTCTGCGTGAGATAATCGGCGAGGTGAAGTCCCACAAGCAGCGCGACATAATGAACAACGGTCACTCCGTCGGCGTGACACGTGCGATCTCCTACTTCTCGAAGACGTACTGCTATCGGGAATGCCTCTCCGGCATCGATTACTACCTCTTCCTCTGCGACCTCCACGCAAACTTTGACGAAAAGGCAGACGAGATCGTAACGAAGCTCCGTGAGGTAACGAACTACCTCTTCGACCCCGAACGCATGATACTGAGCCTTGCGACAGACGAGGCAGGCTACGCGGCAGTCGAGTCCGCGCTTCCGGCGTTCATCGAAAGCTGTAGAAGGCTTCCGCGTCACGACCTCGGAGAGCCGGCAGTGTTCGTTCCCGAGAAGAAGAACGAGGGCATCCGCAGTCCGTCGCAGGTGCAGTACGTGTGCCGTGCCGGCAACCTTGAGGCAGCCGGACTCACGTATTGCGGAGCTATGCAGGTCGTTCGTACCGCCGTCAACTACGATTATCTGTACCAGAACATCCGCGTAAAGGGCGGTGCATACGGCTGCGGCTGCGGCTTCAGCGCAGACAACGGAAACGTAGTCTTCCACAGCTACCGCGACCCGAAGCTTGCGGAGACGGAGAAGGTATACGAGGGCATCGGCGAATACGTCCGCAACCTGAAGCCCACCGAAGCGGAGCTGACGAAGTACATAATCGGCACGTTCTCGGGCTACGAGAGACCGATCTCGCGCTACGGCAAGGCATCGCGTTCGTTTGACGCATACATTTCGGGCAACACCTACGAAAACGTGCTTCGCAATCGTGCGGAGATGCTCGACATCACGCCGGAGCAGTTTGCGGCAGTCGGCGAAGCGTTCGACCGTGTACTGGCAGAGGGCTATCGCTGCTCCGTCGGTAACGAAAAGAACATCTCCGACAACTCGGATATGTTCGACACTCTCCTGACCATCAACTAAGCAGTCGGCTGAGCCGACAGGCAGTCATCGGCGCACTTTCAGTTTAAGTTGAACGACATCCCACGACAATGTTATTTGGTGCAGGATCGGTCTGCTGAAATTTTGTCCTATGCAAACTGCACGGCGTCGGCTGACGGCTCGTTTGGTGCTAAACGCACGTAATTTTATATAAAAGAAAACGACCCGAGGGTCGTTTTCTTTTATTATGAATTTGCAAGCAGTCTGCACAGGACATAAAGCCTGTAGATACTTTAAGTTTAGGCTTTATGAGCCGTCAGCAGATGGATATGCACCAAATAACATTGTCGTGGGATGTCGTGTAGCCTCGACTTCACGAACGCCGATTCATGCCTGTCGGCTCAGCCGACCTCAGGCGATCCTGCACCAAATAACATTGTCGTGGGATGTCGTGTAGCCTCGACTTCACGAATGCCGATTCATGCCTGTCGGCTCAGCCGACCCGATGACCGCGCCCCGCCTCAGGCGGGTCAGCCGAGCTCGGGGGTGTCGGTGAATTCGATGACGTTCGTGTCGCACGAATCGGTCTCGAAGACAACGATCTCGTTGTCACCGGACCTCAGCATCGGTGCAGGACAGTAGAGCGTCTTCTGCGGACCTGCATCGTTGTAGTAGCGTCCGAGGTTGAAGCCGTTCACCGTAACGAAGCCGTGGTGGAAGCCGTCCAGACGTATGAACGTGTCGCACGGCTCTCCCTCTATGCTCAAAACTCCGCGCATGAACGAAGACTTGTCCACGCCGCCGTCGCACGACTCGTACTCCACACCGGACAGCTCCTTCATTTCGAGCGGATACATATCCCAGCCGTAGTGGTTCTGCTGACCAAAGCGAATGCCCGTCATACCCTTGCGGTCACGCATCTCCGGACCGTAGTTGATACGTCCCATGTTCTCAACGAGAATGTCGAGCTTGATCTCCTCGCCCTTCTTCAGCTCGATACGAATGTCGTCCGCATGGCGCGAACGCTCGATCATGCCGCGCTTCTCTCCGTTTACGTAAACGATCGCACGGTCGTGAACACAGTCCCAACGGAGGGGAAGTCCACCGCCGGCTCCCATAGGTCCGCGAACAGTTGTCGAGTACAGCGTGAAGCCGTAGCCCTGACCGATCTCCTCCATGTACTTCGGTGCGGCAGTATGTACAGGCTCGGATATCGCGGAGACCGTGTCGAGAACGAACGCCTTTTCGGTGAGCGTGACCTTGCCGTATGCCTTCTTTTCGGAGTTCTTCGCGGTGATCTCGGGAACACCTCCGAAGAACTCCTCGTTGATCTTGCGTACCGCGTAGTACGCAGGGGTCATGTCACCGGCTTCGCTCAGAAGTGCGTTGTAGTCGTAGCTCGTGATGGTCGGCTCGTACTTTCCACCGTGGTTCGCGCCGTTCATGAAGCCGAAGTTCGTGCCGCCGTGGAACATATAGAAGTTGAGGGATGCACCGGCGTTCAGCATATCGCGGAACAGACCTGCAAGCTCCTCGGGCTCACGGACGTGATGCTCCTCGTACCAGTGGTCGAACCAGCCGCACCAGTATTCGCCGCACATGGAGGGCTGGTTATCGCGGAACTGCTTGAGGTAAGCGAAGTTCTCCTTCGGGTGCGAACCGAAGTTTGCAACGCAGAGGTATTCGGGGAGAGTACCGCCGTTCAGCATCCAGTCGCAAGCACCGTCGGAGGTAAAGAGCGTGCAGTCGATGCCGCACTCACGATAGATATCGACGACTGCGCGGAGATAGTCCTTGTCGTTACCGTAG
This sequence comes from uncultured Ruminococcus sp., assembly GCA_964431775.1. Classification (GTDB taxonomy): domain Bacteria; phylum Bacillota; class Clostridia; order Oscillospirales; family CAG-272; genus UMGS1696. The sequence goes on from CAYSKU010000113.1 coordinate 4,970, forward strand.
GAGCCGTACTCGTTCTCGATCTGCACCATTATGATGTTGCCGCCGTGAGTTGCGAGACGGTCAACGCCGATATGCTCGAACAGAGCGTGGTAGTATCTGCGTACCTTTTCGATGAAGCGTTCGTCGTTGCAGCGGATAGCGATGTTCTCGTAGCTGAGAAGCCATGCCGGCAGACCGCCGAACTCCCACTCACTGCAAATGTACGGACCCGGACGGAGTATGAGGTTCAGACCGAGAGCGGCAGCCTCGTCGGCGTAAGCGGCGAGATCGAGCATACCGGTGAAGTCGAACTCACCCTCCTTCGGCTCGTGGAGGTTCCAGCAGGTGTAGGTCTCAACGGTGTTGAAGCCGCACTCCTTGAGCTTGGTCAGGCGGTCGCGCCAGTATTCGCGAGGGATACGGAAGTAGTGCATCGCGCCGGACACGATGGTATATTCCTTACCATCCATGAGGAACGACTTGTCGTTATAGGTTAAAATACCCATGTCATGATCCTTTCGGTGTATATATTTTTCAAATAATAGTTTACCACAGATCTCCCCAAAATTCAATATCATTTGTGCAGACCGCACGGTTTTGCGGTCGCCATTTGTGGCGACGTATGGACGAAGGAGAGTGCGGCGGTCTGAGACCGCAAACAGAAATCGGGTCGCCTGAGGCGACGGGCGGTCATCGGCGTTCGCTCAGTTGAAATCGGAAAATATCACACGACAATTATATATGTGCAAATTTATTCTCCTTCCACCGCTTACGGCGGTCTGAGACCGCAAACAGAAATCGGGTTGCCTGAGGCGACGGGCGGTCATCGGCGTTCGCTCAGTTGAAATCGGAAAATATCACACGACAATTATATATGTGCAAATTTATTCTCCTTCCACCGCTTACGGCGGTCCCCCTCCCTCCCGGAGGGAGGCTCATTCACGTTCAACTAAAGCTAACGTCAGCAGACCGAGCCTGCACCAATAATATTGTCGTGGGATGTCGAACGGTTTCGACTTCACGAACGCCGATTCATGCGCGCAGCCTCAGGCTGCCGACGATTCATGCCTGTCGGCTCAGCCGACCGACTCTGCACAAATGACATTGTCGTGGGATATCTTCCAATCTAAGCTTCACGAACGCCGATTCATGCGCGCAGCCTCAGGCTGCCGACGATTCATGCCTGTCGGCTCAGCCGACCCGACTAAATGATGCGCTCGGCGTATACTAAGCTTTTCGAGCCGATGATGTCGGAGAAGCTCAATGCCTCGTCAAAATATTCGATCTCACCCGACTGATCGTCGTAGGGATCCATACGCATGAACCGCTTCGCCGGCTCGAGCTGCCGCTGAAACTCCGTGCAGCTTATGTAGCGGTACGGATCGAGATTCCCGAAATACCAGTTCCACGCCTCGTCGTCACCGCGCTTCTTCGCACCGCCGCCGAACGACGGATCGCACGGTAGCCACCCATACGGCGCAACGTAGAACTGCGCCCAGTCGTGACTTCCGACACGCCCCGCACTTCCGTCACTCCCGACCCCACTTGACGTGGTCGGATGAACTCCGTTCCCCGACTGCCAACGCGCCGGAACGCCCGATATCCTGCAAAGCGTTATGAACAGCAACGCCTGTACTCCGCAGTCGCCGCGCCCGTTCACTGCCGCATACATCGGAATATTGTCGAATAAACGATACTCGCGTGTGTACGAATACTTCACGTGTCCGGTCACATAGTCGTATATCCGACGTGCCTTCGTCAGCGGATTCGTCACACCGCCGACTATATACGCCGCCAGACGGCGCAGGTACGGCGTGAATACGATGTGCGGCTCGACCTCCGTGAGGTACTGCCGTACCTCCGGCGGAACAGTGTCGGTCGCTACCGACTCCGACAGCTCGTGATACACCGCCGTGTTCGTGAACTCGACCGTTGTCTCAAAGCGTTCGCCGGAATGATACCTGAATTCACCGTAGACCGTGCGTATCGGTGAATCCGAGATCGTCGCCTGATGGGAGGCGGCAAGAAGACGTATGCCGCTCTGCTCCGGCGTTATCGCCGGAAACGGTAGCCAGACACGGACGTACTCCCCGGGTCTCTCATGCTCCGCGTCCGGCGCGATCCAGCCGTTCACGCGGTACTTCCACGAGTGCCTGCCGTTTTCGCGCATACGGCGCATATTGTCGTGCTGTACCTCGCTCGGACGTGCGCTCGGGACGAAGGACGGATCGTCAAGCTGACGGAGATAGTCGCTACAGCATTCGCTGAGATTCGAGAACGCCGCGTTTTCGAAATATATCCCGTCGGGCTTGTACATAAAGTCGGCATGACCCGAATCGATGAGGGCGCAAAGATCCCTTTCGGTAAAGGAGGGGTGCTTTTCGCGGAAGCGTTCGACCATCTTGTCAAACGGCACACTGTAATCCTCGGCAAGCTCGGCGGCAAGGAAGCGTTCGAGCTCGAGCCGTCTTTTCATGATGGGGTCGTAATGCGGCATCGAGTCGTCGGAGAGGAGACGGTCTATCTCACGTAGAGCCTCCTCGAAGCGACCGCTGTAGCGCAGGTTTTTGACGGAGTCGGGCAGCTCGACTGTGAGCAGTGCCAGATCCTCGTAGGGAAACGGAGTATGCTTCATAATATTTCCATTTTTCATAAATACACCTCAAAAAACAGTCATCGGGTCGCCTGACCCGCCTGAGGCGGGGGGCGGTCATCGGCATTCGTTAAGTTTAAATTGAAAGAGATCCCACGACAATATTATTTGTGCAGTCGCCTGAGGCGGGGGCGGTCATCGGCATTCGTTAAGTTTAAATTGAAAGAGATCCCACGACAATATTATTGGCGTAGATTTATTGTAACGCATTCTCCTTCAGGCAGACAAGCTGCCGACTCCCTCCCGGAGGGAGCCTCTACGTGTAGCCGATACCAAACGAATACGACAAAATGAGCCGTCAGCAGACCAAGTTTGCACCAAATAATATTGTCGTGGGATATCTTACAACCAAAATTTCACGAACGCCGATGACCGCCTGTCGGCTCAGCCGACCCGATTCATGCCCGTCGCCTCAGGCGACAAATGAGCTTGCCATCTGGGGGGATGACAAGCTCATTTGTAGATGGCTGTATCGATCTTATTGTGTGTTACACTACGTTGCGTTACTTGACGTAGAGCTTACGCCTGCGCCGCGTCAACGATCTTCGCAAACTTCTCGGGAACGAGAGACGCACCGCCGATCAGACCGCCGTCTACGTTCACCTTGGAAAGAAGCTCCGCCGCGTTGCCGTCGTTCATAGAACCGCCGTACTGGATGGTCATCGCCTCTGCAACAGCCTCGCCGTACAGCTTCGCAACGGTCGCACGAATGAGCGCGCAGACCTCCTCAGCCTGCTCGGGAGTCGCGGTAAGTCCCGTGCCGATAGCCCATACAGGCTCGTATGCGATAACTACGTTCGCGATCTGCTCCGCAGGAATTCCGGCAAGATCGAGCTTGGTCTGCATAGCTACGACCTCCTCCGTGATACCTGCCTGTCTCTGCTCGAGTACCTCGCCGAGGCAGAGGATGACCTTCATTCCTGCATCGAGCGCAGCCTTCGTGCGAAGATTTACCGTGGTGTCGGTCTCGCCGAAGTACTGTCTGCGCTCGGAGTGACCGATTATAACGTACTCAACACCGCATTCGGTCAGCATATCCGCAG
>CAYSKU010000114.1:0-1988 GCA_964431775.1 uncultured Ruminococcus sp.
TATCAAAAAAATAACCTGTAACCAAATGGAACGCATACTGCACCTGCCGGGACGTGACATACTCGTGCGAGCGTTCTCACATACCGGCAGGGTAGAGCCTGTAGCGATATATATTCACGGCGGCGGCTTCGTCACAGGTGACTTTGACAGCTACAGTAACCTTTGCGCGAGCCTTTCCGAACAGCTCGGACGAAAGGTGCTGTCGGTGAACTACCGACTTGCACCCGAATACAGGTTTCCGGCAGGTCCCGAGGACTGCTACGATGCCGCGCAGGAGCTTTTGCGGCACTGCGGGGACTGGTATCAGGCAGACCCCCGGGATGTAGTCTTCATCGGAGACAGCGCAGGCGCGACCTTAGCCTGTGCCGTGAGCATGATGGCACGTGACCGAGGAGGTCTGCTCCCGAAAAAGCAGGCACTCATATACCCTGCCGCGTGGTGCGATTACGGTGACGATACACCCTTTCGCTCGGTCATCGAAAACGGAACGGAATACCTCCTCACGCAAAAGCAGCTGATCGACTATATGGAGCTGTACGCCTCGTCTCCCGAGGATCGGCTCGACCCGTATTTTGCACCCCTTCGCCATACGAACTTTGCAGATCTTCCCGATACCCTCATCGTAACGATGGAGTACGATCCGCTACGCGACGAAGGAGAGGCACTTGCAAACAAGCTGCGCGAGAGCGGCGTTTCGGTCAGCTCACATAGGGTAAAGAACGGTATACACGGTATAATGGTGCTGCCGCCGTCCGCACCGCTTACAAGGGATATCTATAAATATTTAACGGAATTTATTAAAGACACGGAAGTTGACTGATCGTTATGTGGAAAAGAAAAGAAGCACAGTGGAAGCGTCTCGATAACGCGGCAAAGATATTTCCGGCACTTGCCGGACGGGAGGACAGTGAGGTCTTTAGAATAGCCTGCGCCCTGCATGAGGACGTAGACCCCACGCTCCTACAGACCGCGGTGGACGCGGCGATCGAGGAGCATCCTACCTTTAAGGATACTATCCGTGCCGGTGTCTTCTGGTATTACCTCGAGGATACCGGGCTTCGCCCGACGGTGCACGAGGAAACGGAGACTCCGCTCCAGCAGCTGTACGATGAGCGCGACCGACTGCTGATCGACGTCTCGTACTATAAAAAGCGTATCAACTTCGAGATATTCCACGCCCTTGCAGACGGTACGGGCGCGATGATCTTCTTCCGAACGATACTCACGAATTACCTCACCCTTGCCCATGCCGAGGAGCTGCGCGACGTTCGGATCGAGCGTCACGACTCAACGGAGCGTGAGCAGGCCTCCGACGGCTTTACGGACTATTTCGAACCCGAAAAGGGAAGCAGTACGAACTTTGAGTTTCTCGGCTCACGTGCGAATAAGATAAAGGTCTACCGCTTCCGTGAAAGACGAACGCCCGACTGTCGTCAGCTCGTCACAGAGGGGGAGGTCTCCGTTGAGGCGATAAAAAAGGCGGCAAAGGACGAGAGTGCCACTATAACGGAGTTCATCTGCGCGCTTCTCATCCGGAGCATACATTCCGCAATGCCGCGCACGGAGCATAATAAGACCATCAGCATCGCATTGCCGGTGAACCTGCGGAACTATTTCAGCTCGAATACACTTCGTAACTTCTTCGGTATGATCGAGATACGCTATAGCTTCGGTGATGAGGGTACACACGACCTGCACGATATAATAAGCTCCGTCAAAAGCTCGTTCGAGACCGAGCTGACACTTGAGAATATGCAGCAGAAGATAGCCTCGCAGGTGAAGATGGAGCGGCATCCGATAGTCAGGATGTGTCCGCGTGTGCTGAAGGATATGATAATGGTAATATTGCAGGGCGTTTCGATGAGGCGGCGCACGATGTGCCTATCAAACGTCGGAAAGATAGCGATGCAGCCGGAGCTTGCAAAGTATATCAGAAATTTCGATATATTCAACAGCAGCTCGAAGAGACAGGTCTGTATGTGTTCGTT
>CAYSKU010000114.1:1998-8536 GCA_964431775.1 uncultured Ruminococcus sp.
GCATGGTGATCTCGTTTTCTGGAGTGCTTGCGGAGCATGACGTCGAACGTGCCTTCTTCCGAAGCCTTGCCGAGTACGATAACGACCTGACGATCTCGACGAACTATTCGGCAAAGGAATTCTGATCAAGAAAGGAAGCATAAAGATGCAGAGACAACGATGCTCCTCTTGCGGAGTCTGGCTGACTGGCGAACGTCGAGCCTGTCCGTTGTGCGGTCGCAGACTTGACAGAGCTGTCGAGGAGGAGGACTACGAGATATTCCCACGTGTCCCGACGAAGTTCACATACGACCTTATATTCAAGCTGACGACCTTTCTCGGAATACTTGCGATAATCGTCATCAATATAATAAACTACGTGTTCATTCCGCACCTTGCGATATACGTTCCGCTGACACTCGGTGTCGTCTGTGCGTGGACGATAATAAACGTAGGCTTCATTCAGCGAAAGAACATACCGAAAAATATCATGTACGAAGCCGTCATCGTGATACTCCTGTGCATCATATGGGATAAAGCGAACGGCTGGTACGGCTGGAGCATAGATTACGTCCTGACGACCGTCTCAGCCTCACTTTGCATATTCTATTTCGTCATGGGCATCGTTGACAGCCGCCGACTTACGACACACACAGGCTACTTTATGATCAGTATGCTCGGCATAGCCGCGACTGTGGTACTCATGTACATGGGCTGCTTTGACGGAGTAGCACAGTATTTTGCGGCAATATCGGTCGGTGTCGGACTCACACTTTTGATCGCTCAGATGATATTCCGAGGAAGACGCTTCTTCTCGGAGATATACCGTTGGATACATATGTAGGAAGCGTGCCTTAATACCATAGCAATGAGAGGAGGACGTTTCCGCCGAAGACCATATACGGAAAAACGGCGGAGACCCGTAGAGAAATATGAAATGTCCGATCTGCTCCTCGTCCGATAACCGCGTGATAGATTCGCGCCCGGTGGACGAAAATAACAGCATTCGCAGAAGACGGGAATGTATGTCGTGCCATCTTCGCTTCACGACCTACGAGATAGTTGACGTTCTGAACCCGATAGTCATAAAAAAGGACGGCGCAAGAGAGCTGTTCGACCGTAATAAGCTGCTCGGAGGCTTGATGAAGGCTTGCCATAAAAGACCCGTGGATGCATCACGTGTATGCGAGGAGGTCGAAACGGCGATACAGGGCATGATGCAGCCGGAGATACCGTCAACGAAGATAGGCGAGATCGCGATGGGAAAGCTGAAGCAGCTCGACGAGGTCGCATACGTCCGCTATGCCTCCGTGCATCGTGAATTCAAGGATATCGATACCTTCCTTCGTGAGATAGAGAACCTGAAAAGGGAAAAGGAGTAAGAGGTCACTATGTTTTTGTATATCGTAAGACACGGACAGCCGTTCTATTCACCCGTCGAGAAGCTGACCGAAAAGGGCTGGAAGCAGGCACGTGCCATAGCACCCAGAATGGTGCAGAGCGGAATAACGAAGATATACGCATCCCCCATGCGCCGCGCCTACGAAACGGCACTGCCGACCGCACGCGCACTCGGTCTCGATATCACGGTCGAGCCGTGGACGAGCGAGAACCTTGCGTGGTCGCGCTTTGCCAAAAGACTTCTGGACGGCAGACAGACGTGGGTCTGGAATACCGACGATGTCGGCTCGTTCGTTCGCGGAGAGAACCACGATAAGGGCGAACGGTGGTACGAGATCGAGGCGGTACGCGATATACTGAACGGCAAGGAGGGCTACGAGGCTCTACAGCGCGAGTCAGACGAGTTTCTGGCACGTCAGGGATACGTCCGCGAGGGGAACGAATACCGTATCGAACGCCCGAACGACGAGCGTATAGCGGTCTTCTGTCATCAGGGCTTCGGACTGTCGTGGCTGTCGCACCTGCTCCGTATACCTCCGAATATCTTCTGGACGGAGTTTGACGTCACCCATACCGGCTGTACGGTACTCGAGTTCCGCAACCACAGTAACGGCTATACCGTACCGAAGTGCCTGACCCTCTCCGATATGTCGCATATCTTTGCCGACGACGAATGCGAATATACCTACCATACCCATTTTAAGATATAAGGCGAAGCCTCACATCGAAAGGGCCGGTCTGACTTAGACCGGCTCGACTTATTTTAGACCTATTTTAACAGTACGTCATTCCTTGCGAGAAGCTCCTGACAGTCGTATATGCGACCTGCCGCATAATCCGACAGCTCCGCGAACAGCTCGGAATCGAGACGTGACATATCGACTCTCGAGTAGGCGTCGTAGTTCGCCTTTATGTTGTTGTACGGCTTCTTGAAGTAGACCTCGTCCGAGATGAACGACCCGACCGCAACGTGTGTCTGCTCACATACGAACCCCGACTCGGCTTCGAGCAGGTTCTGACCAAACATCACCGCACGGTCGTTGTCTATCCCGAGAAGACAAAGCAGGGTCGGCAGAACGTCGATGTGACCTCCGGCAACGGAGACAGTCTCCGTATAGCCGCTGCCCGGAACGTTTATTATCAGCGGAACGTTGAAAACGTCGAATATGGAATATTCTCCGTCCGTCATCGCGGCGACTCTGGTGGAGTTTGCGGGATCGGTGTTCGCGAGCGCGTAGTGATCGCCGTATATCGCGATGATACAGTTGTCGTACAGACCTGCCTCCTTCAGCTCCTCGATGAACTCACCGATAGCACGATCCGCATAATTCATCGCCTGTAGGTACAGACCGAACAGAGTACCCTCGTCCTCCTCCTTCAAAACGATCTCACGATCCTTGAGCGGTATCGCGTAGGGGTGATGTGACGATACGGTTATGTAGAAAGCATAGAACGGCTCCTCATAGGTGAGGAGCGAGTCCATCGACTGACGAAACATCGACTTGTCGGAGAGACCCATCGGGAACATATCGTCCTGCTCGAGATCCTCGAGGGACGTAAAGCTGTCGAAGCCCTGCGCCGGATACGCGACCTCACGGTTCCAGAACGATGCTATGTAGTTGTGGAACACGTGTGCGCCGCTGTAGCCGTTGTCCTTCAGCAGATACGGAAGACCGTGATACGTGTTGTAGGCGTACTTCACATACCCTGCATCGCTTTCCGGCGCGAACAGGGAGTTGTTCACCGCAAACTCCGCATCGGCAGTGTTTCCGCCTCCGATCTGATAGTAGTAATTGTCAAAATAGAACGTGTCCTCGGAGATCAGACGGTTGAGGTTCGGCATTATCTCCTGACCCTCGTAGTACGCCCCGATCACGAAGTTCTGCATAGCCTCGACCTGTATGACGATGACGTTTCGTCCCTTGGCGAGACCGTAGTATTCGCTCCCCGACTGATCCGCCGCCGTGTACAGAGCCTTGTCAACGACCCTCTCCGAGGCACTGTCACGTGCCACGGTGTAGAAGTCACGTGCATGATAGCAGAACAGCTCGTTCGCCATGTACTCCGGCTCGAAGTCGCGCCATACACACGCGGTGACGAGCGCGCAGCCACACAGTCCGAAGCAGGCTGCACGAACGACCCACCCCCTAAGCTCTATACCGCGCAGACGGTGTACCAGACGGTCGAGCAGATCCTCGTGTATCTTGTCGTCGGAGCGGGAGGCGGCATACATACACCAGAGCGGCAGATCGACGAGCATAGCCATGTGATAGGGCTTGAGCAGGTTCAGTATCGTGTCGGAGACCCCCTTCGCCTGCCACAGCATGGTCAGCAGAGCTGCGGAGGGGAGCTTTGAGACGTAGGAATAATATACCGCATCTATCGCCATAAAGACCGACAGTATGACGTAGACCGTGAACATGACGGTACGTGCGATACGTGTCGAAAACAGACCGAGCAGTGAATACAGAAGCAGAAATATCGCGGCGGTCAGTATCGCAAAGAGCGGATGGAAGCCTGCAAGGTTTATGTGCGAATAGAACAGATAGGCTTTTAGAAAAAGCAGAAGCGTCACGAAGCCGCAGAGACACAGGTCGTGCGCGGTGATGCTTCTTGATGAACGGTCAGACATAGCTTTTTTTTCCGAAAGGGCAGTCGCTCCCACCCTTACTTATCCCTGTTATAGATCGTCATCGGTACCTCGACAAAAAACGACGCCCGACGACCATTTAATTATACCTCATATCCGGCATTTTGTCATGTACAAATTATGAACATTGCCGTTTCAAAAGCGACGGAGGATAAACATTTTTTGAATTGGAGCGATTTCCCATATACCAAAACGGAGAAAAAGTCAATACGGCATATTAGATAAATTTAAGTCGGAATTTTTGGAGGATATTTGCAGGAGACTTCTATTGACTTTGAGAGCGCGATAGATTATAATTAATAACACGAACACATTGATGCACGCGCTACTATATATAGTGGTGCGTGCAGTTTAATGACTATATATAGTACGAAACATTGTACGAAAAGCACTCAGGGAGATCTAAATGATAACGAAGATAATAAAGAGGGACGGACGTGAGGTACCGTTCAATTTGGAAAAGATCGCCAACGCGATATTCCGTGCGGCACAAGCGGTGGGCGGAAGCGATTACGACGAAGCTATGTCTCTTGCGATCGAGGTGTCCGAGCGTATCGAGGAGGAGCAGAAGGTCACGGGAGAGCTGCCGAGTGTGGAGGACATCCAGGATATGGTCGAGCGTGTTCTCGTGAAGCACGGTCACGCACGTACCGCCAAGGAATACATACTCTATCGTGCGGAGCGCAACAAGATACGTGAGATGAACACGAGCCTCATGAAGACCTACGAGGATCTTACGTTCAAGAGTGCGTTCGATAACGATATCAAGCGCGAGAACGCGAACGTAAACGGCGATACCGCCATGGGTACGATGCTGAAATACGGCTCGGAGGGAGCGAAGAAGTTCTATGACCTCTACGTCCTCGACCCACGTCATTCGAAGGCACATAAGGACGGAGATATCCATATCCACGACCTTGATTTTCTCACCCTTACGACGACCTGCTGTCAGATAGACCTGAACCGCCTCTTTGAGGGAGGCTTTTCCACGGGACACGGTCATCTCCGTGAGCCGAACGACATAATGAGCTATACCGCACTTTGCTGTATCGCGATACAGGCGAACCAGAACGACCAGCACGGCGGTCAGTCTGTACCGATGTTCGACTACGCAATGGCTCCCGGGGTAAAGAAGACCTACGCACGTCACCTGCGCCGCAATATCGCAAAGGCTCTTGAGATGTCCTGCCTCCTTCCGGACGACACGGACTACGAGGTCGAGACCGAGCGGATATGCAGGACGATCACCGAGCGATATCACGCGGAGCTGACCCTCGGCTGTGCAAAGGAGGTCGAGGCGGCACTTTCCGAGATATTCGCGGATATTCTCGGGGACAGCACAAAGGCGGCACATGAAGCGGCAGTCATAATGAAGTATACGGATAAAGAGATAACACGCAGTACCTATCAGGCGATGGAGGCTCTTATCCATAACCTGAATACCATGCACTCGAGAGCAGGCGCACAGGTACCGTTCTCCTCACTCAATTACGGTACGGATACCTCCCCCGAGGGACGGCTCGTCATACGCAGTATTCTCGAAGCCACGGAAGCGGGACTCGGAAACGGCGAAACGCCTATCTTCCCGATACAGATATTCAAGGTAAAGGAGGGCGTGAACTACGAGCCGACCGACCCGAACTACGACCTGTTCAAGCTCTCGTGCCGCGTTTCCGCAAAGAGACTGTTCCCGAACTACAGCTTCCTCGATGCACCGTATAACAGCCAGTATTACCGTGAGGGACATCCCGAAACGGAGATCGCATACATGGGCTGTCGTACCAGAGTCATCGGAAACTACTACGACCCCGACCGTGAGATAGTCACGGGACGCGGAAACCTCAGCTTCACCTCGGTGAACCTCCCCCGACTTGCGATAAACGCACAGGGAGACACAGACCGCTTCTTCGAGGAGCTTGAACGCTGTGTCGCACTCGTCATAGACCAGCTTCTCGAACGCTTCAAGATACAGAGCTCGAAGACGGTACGTAACTACCCCTTCCTCATGGGTGAGGGCGTGTGGCTCGATTCCGAAAAGCTCGGTATCGACGATCCGGTCGGCGAGGTATTGAAGCACGGTACACTGACCGTCGGCTTCATCGGTCTTGCGGAGGCACTCGTTGCACTGACGGGAAAGCACCACGGCGAGAGCGCAAGCTCTCAGGCACTCGGACTTGAGATAGTCGGCTTCATGCGTAAGCTGACAGACGAGGCGACTGTGAGATACGGTCTCAACTTCTCTCTGATCGGCACACCGGCAGAGGGGCTGTCGGGACGCTTCGTGCGTATCGATAAGCAGAAGTACGGCATACTCCCGGGTATCACCGACCGTGAATACTATACGAATTCGTTCCATGTTCCGGTGTACTTCAACATCTCCGCCGCCGATAAGATACGTCTTGAGGCACCGTACCATAACCTGACGAACGGCGGTCATATAACCTACGTTGAGGTGGACGGAGACCCGAGCACGAACCTTGATGCCTTTGAAAATATCGTCAGACTTAT
>CAYSKU010000115.1:0-8279 GCA_964431775.1 uncultured Ruminococcus sp.
ATAACGAGTTCTCCTTCAGTCTGCTTCGCAGACAGCTCCCTCCCGGAGGGAGCCTAAGGCTACAAAATTTGCACCAATAATATTGTCGTGGGATCGCTTTCAATTTCAACTTCACGTGCGCCGATGACCGTTTGGCGGCTCAGCCGCCCCGATGACCGTTTGGCAGCTCAGCCGACGCCGCCAATGTATTTCTTACGGTATGTATCAAGGATAGCGTTAAAGCTCCTGTGATACTCCGACAGCTTCGATTCGGCTACATTCTCCATGTCGTTCTTCTTTAGGTAGTCGGCGTATATGTCCTTGTTTAGCCTCGACACCGGCTCGCCGCCCTGCTTTTGTACGAGCGGTATCGGTGAGTTCCACTTTTCCTTTGTGATATTACCAAAAGGCTCATCCCCGAACAGCTCACTCCAATATTTCAGCCGTGTCGCGTTGATGCCCTTGTATGTATCTATGCCCTCCTTTGACATAAGATAATCGAGCCACGATCTCGGAACGCACTCGAAGACCTCTGCCTCATGATGGAAAACGTACTCATCCTTGAACTGCTCCGGCAGCAGATCCTGAAGTACTCTGATCAGCTCCTCGGTATAGAACATTGGAGCAAGCGGCACCTTCGTTCGTATCTTTTTGTGCTTTTCCAGAAAAGCGGTGACGAGTCGGGGAAAGCCGCCAAGGTATTCGTCAAGCGTTTCTGCCGTTGCTTGATGATCGTCGTCGCAGACCGCTCTGCTGTTTACGTCTTCGGACACATCATCATCGCCGAGAGACAGCACAGTGAGCTTTTCCGTGCGTATTTTCTGCTCCGTGCGTACAGCGTAACCGAAAAGCTTTGCCAGATGTGTCAGCAGACGATTTGCTATCTCCGCGTCATCCGCATCGTCAGGACACTTTTCTATATTAAAGTTGTCGATGTATGCTCCCCTTTTCTTCTTTTGTTCGCCGCTCTCCGTCGTGACAGTGATGCTACAATCGAAAAGCAAAAGACCGTATATGCTGTAAAGCTCGGCGTTTCGCCGCTCACCGTAGGACTCCCAAATATTGGAGCTTTTCTCGTACACGCTTTCGTGAAGCCCTGCAAAGCTTTTAACGACTTTGAATATCTCGGGAGACGCCAGCAGCTCTGTCAGCTTGACGCGGAGCGTTTTATCCTCGGCATCACTATGTTGACCTCGATAAAATTTTGCCACCACACTCACGAGACGTTCGCACAGCTCGTTCGACCGCTTGGACAGCTCGTCTAAGGCGTCATTTTTTGAACTCTTGTTCATTCTTCCTCCTCTGCATCCGTGTTGCCACCGATGATCATCCGTATAGCCCCGGCAGGGTCGGGAAGGTGTATTGCCGCAATACGATTTACGATCTGATCCATCAGAAACAGCGCAGTCACATCGTATATTCTTTTTTTACCTGTCTGAAAATTGAGATTGCCGTAGACGACACATTCCACAGTCGCGCCGGGGACAGCCTGATATGCGTAATTTATGGCAAGTGTCTGCGCGAGCATCTGGGTCTTCGTGCCAAAGGTCAGATCGACGAAGATGCGGTCTCCGGTCTTGACCATGGAGATCAGGGACTCGAAGATATTGAGCTGTGTGTCAAGACCTTCGTCATCGGGTACGACGAGATCGTGTATCTCTCGTAAGCACGCACCCTTTTGTCGGCATAGCTCTCGTGCGTGTTCTCCCATGCTACGGGAGTTTTCGAGGGCTATGGCAGCCCCGACCTCATCGTTCGGAAGCATACGGACGATGATCAGCTCGACCTCGTCACCCTCCTCGACGTAGCCGTTTATCGGCGCGAGGATCGGGTACGAGTTCTCGACCTCGTACTGTAGCCTTGGGGAATCTACTGCCTCGTAGTAGCCCTGTGAGTTGACCCTCTGACGAGCCGCAGTAGAAATAAACTTTTTCACCATGATTTGTTGTACCTTTTATACCTTTCTGTTCTGTGTTCAGCGACTGTAGACGCTGTTATCATATACCATATGTTGGTCAATCGGTCAGCTTGCCATCGACCCAATAGCCGTAGTACGAGGTGCCGTCGGCGGAAACGTACTCACCGTAGCCGTTTCGTTTGCCGTTTGCCCATTCGCCGGTATATACATCGCCGTCCGAAAATACAGATCTTCCAAATCCCGTGTATTGATCATCAACTATCATTCCGGTGTACACACCGTTGCTTCGTGTCTGCGAGGATACCCACGAGGCATTTTTTGTCTCGAGCTCCGTGCCGTCGCGGAACCTGAATATACCGTCTCCGACTATCTTTCCGTCGGGAGAGAATGTGCCGTAGTAGCGGCAATTCTCGCTCTTACCGTCATCGGAGGGGAGCGCGAAATTAATGCAGCCCGATAAGAGCTTTCCGTCGATCTCAGCACCGGCGGTCACTGTTCCAAAGCCGTCAAAAAGCTCGACCTTGTCGTCTTCATCGATGTGCCGATAGCTGCCGAAGACCGACTTACGCTCCGTGTTCAGATAACGGAACTCTACATTTTCGGTGTCGCGCACACCGTCTATGTTACATCTGCCGATGATCTTATAAAAGCTTTGCCATACATCCACCATGACACCGACGCATTTCCCGTCCCTGTATTCTCCCGTAAAGGACTGATTGAAGCTTCCGTCATTACTTATGCTATATGTACTTCCGTATCCGCTTTTTGCGACACCGTCCATGCACATTCCGGTGTAAAATACTCTATTGGTAGTATTCTTCATAGTATGCTCATCGTCGGACAGAGCTTCGCCCTCGAGCCATACCCAGTTGTCGGAATACAGAGGCTCGAGCTCCTCATTCGAAAAATAGAACGTTCCCTCTCCCGTTGGAATATATCGCTCGTCTACCTCACCTACATAGGTGCCTGCTCCCTCGGGAAACGCAAGCGTTGCCTCCGACACGAGCCTGCCGCGCTCCCACGTTCCGGAGCAGCAGATCTCGTCTGTCGGCACGGTCGGGTCATCGGAGGTGAGCGTGAGTGTACCCTTACCGTTCATTACCCATCGACCGTCATCGAGCGTTTGGTACGTGCCGTGATAGCTGTACGTAAGCTCTCCGACCGCTACGTTGAACGTAGCTTGCCTGAAATAGCGGATATACACATGATCGATGATAGCTCCTGCTGCAAGTACTATAATAAGAGTAATTGCCGCGGTACAGAGCAGCTGCTTGAGTGCTTCTTTTTTCAACGTCCTTTGATTGCGTGCTTTCATACAATATCTCCTTACACTGTCAGAATATCGTCACTTTTTGTAATATATTATATACAACATACAGACCGCCGTCAATAGCTGTCAAAATATTTGGACAGCTATTGAAGAGCAGCCCTGCTCTATCTGATACCGGACGTGAATTCCGCGAGTTCGCCGTTTTTGCCGAGCCTGTACACCTTGACCTGACCTCTACCGCGTGCCACGTTCGTCAGAGCGTTGAGGCTGAGCAGATCGGACGCGAGAGCCCTGTCGTTCGTCAAAACGAATACGCTCTTACCGGCTGACCGCAGTGCGAGACCCTCCGCAAGGATAACCGCATCCGCAAGCTTGTCCGTCTCACCGAAAAATTCCACACAGCCGAGCTTGCTCAGACTGTAGAGAAGCACCAACGCACGATATGCGGAAAGTCGGCTCTTGTGCGGCTTTCTTTCGTTATGTATGATCGCGTTCATCTCATCTATACATTTGTTCGGTATCCGGAGAAGAGCAGCTCCGGATACCAGCCACTCCCTTACGGATGTGGCAAACGTTACGAACGGCTCGAACTCGACCATGCTACAGGTATCAACGATAAGCTCGATACGAGGCATAGGTCGATCACCTCACCTGAAAAAATTCACGCAGTGCAGACCTGAGCGTGATACGCTTCGGAAGACTGTAGAACGCCGCGGACGGCGTAGCGTAGAGAAGATCGTCCGAGGAATAGACGGTAGCTATGGTCATGTCCTTTGCAATATCCATTATGCTCCTGCAATGGTCTACGGATTCGCCGATAAGCATCAATGTCGGGTCGTAGAGCCTGACGTTGAGGTATCTTCCCTTGGAGAAGACGTGTTCGTACCGCTTCAGCTTTGCGGCGAGCTTGACCTCCCAGTCTGCCGAGCTTCTGACGGACTCGATGAGGTATGTTTTCTCTAACTGTAGTGTAGCCTGAGGTCTGATCGAGAACTCCGTCGTCCCGGGAGAGTATATCGCCTCGGCGAGCTTTAGGTCGTCGGTGATACCGTAGCGTGAGAGCATCTGATTCACGGAGAGGATACGAAGAAGCTCGGGAACCTCAAGCCTTAGGGAATAGCCCACCTTTTCTAAGCTATAGCCCTTGCTTCGAAGGTTTGCCGCCCCCTCCTCGGAAAGACGGTATACCTTTATCTTCTTTCCGTTTGCCTCCTCGAGAAAGGTCTGTCTGACCTTCCCGAGACCGGTTAGAAGATCGAGACAGTCAAAGACCCGCTTGTACCCGATCTCGACCCTGTGCTTGGCATTGAGAAGGTCACAGGCTTGAAAGCCGGTAAGTGCAAGGTGTCTGCCGAGAGTCACCGACAGATGAAGCTCAAGGTCGTCGAGGATACGGTTTTTGGTGTCATCAAAGCTGATGATACCGGCGGTGTTCAAAAGGGAGGTGCTGTTTCTGTTGCTTTTGCGGACGTAGATCGACACGTCACGCGGTGTATAGCCTCTACTGTAGGCGAAGGGGGAGAGCGGAAGCTCTCCCTCCTGCCGAAGCTCGGTCGCCGACCGAAGCACTGTAGGCTCGGGAAGCTTTTTCATCATAGCAGCTTCTCCTTTCTTTTATATGTTGTTGTAGTTATCAACAAAGTGTCCGAGCGTACCGTTCTGCTCCAGTCTGTATACCTCGACCGCATTCCCTCTGCACGAGCGAAGGTCGTTCAGCAGCTTCAGGTCATGTGCAAGGTTGCCGCTCTGTGTGATCACCGTGAAGCTCTCCTTATGTCGATTGGCAATGACATAGGAGAGGATATTCTGACTTTGAGTGAGCTCTTCAATGCCGATACGTTCCAAATAGCCTCCTTCGGACAAAAATTCTATACTTGTCTCGTGAAATCTTACCTTCTCGTGCATATTGGGGTCATTGTCGAGGAAGGTGAACTTTCCCTCGGGCATGAGGAGCTTCCTGTTGTTTTTGGAAAATACGCAAAGAAACTTTTTAAAGAACTGAGTGAAATAGCCCCTCTTGATGATAGCTGTCGAGTCGATGATGACTCGTCTGTCCCCAAGGACGTCCATCGTCTGCGGGGCGGTCTGTGTGTTGGTCGCGTTGTAGTTCATAAGTACCTCCAAAATAGAATTAAGGTACACCGGCTTACAGCGTTCAGGCGCAGCTCGCACCATAGAGCTGTGCGGTGTTGCCTTTAGGGCGTGTTTGCCTCTTACATTGATAAGTGGGCGAAAATATCGTGCGGATTCCCGAATCCGAAGTTTTTTTCGAAATTTTTTTGTTTATTGACAATTTTTTTCGTACAGGGTATAATAGCAAAGGAAGGCGAACGAAGCTTTTTATATTGTGGCTTGGAGGTGGTCTGTTGTGAAGAAAGAATTTGATATCGGAATGAAGGATAATCCGGGAAAGCAGGACCTTATTGAGAGATCTAAGTCCGAGAAGGATCCAAACCGTCTCTGTGTGCTTGGCTACGAGCTTTATAGGCTCGGTGAGCTTGACAGAGCGGAGGAGCTGATCGAGGACAATTTCGCTCGTGTTGATGAACGAAAAGTGAAGGCGGTAGATGCGGTCCTGAGCTACTTCTCCGAACGCGGTATGAGCCATTACGACGGAAAAGAGTATAAGAAAGCACTTATCGCACTTAACAATTTCTTCCTGTATCTGCCCAATTCCAAAAATGCAAAAAGGTACAACGCAGATCCCGGCATGATACGCGACCGGATAGTCGCGTTCGATCGCTGTCTTGAGCTATGTAACATAAACGATGATCCCTATGGATTTGAATTGCTGCAAGGGCTTGACGATCCGGACGTTAAAAATAAATATGCGGCATACGAGGCGTACCGTGACGGCTCGACAGACGAGGGACTGACTGCATACAGAGGTATGGCATATCGGCTCGGATGTACCCTGCTGTGCAGAGAGGGCAGAGAGAGTCCGGAAAAGGGGATCGGGTATCTGAAAAATGCGGCAGACAACGGATATCCTGCGGCGTTCATCAGGCTTGCAGAGTATTACGAAAAGCGCGGAGAGCGCGATAAGGCGCAGGAATGGTGTGAAAAGGGTATAGAGCGGCTCGGCATAACGGAGGAGCTTTATAAAAAGATAGAGAACGGGGAATTTGAACCGTACATATCTTCCGATGAGACGATAGGGACTGCCATGGACGCGCTGAAAACGCTGCGAGAGAAGCAAGGGCAGTATCGCAGTGAACAGACCGGTGAGAATGTGACCTCAATGAAGGAGGAGCTATCGTATATACACGAGGATGTTCGGAATATAGACCGCAAGCTGGGTGCGCTTACCAATATCGTGAATGACGGCATCGCGAGATACGAGGTACGCATGAACGATATATCGGAGGAGCTTGTGAAGCAGTGCGAGGAGATGATCCTCGCAGGTAATAAAGATAATACGGACAAGCTCGAGCAATGTCTCGAGCAACGGTTCAACGCGCAGGGGGAGCTTCTTAGCCGGATCACGAGTCAGCTCAAGTCGGAGATAGAGAGTGATCGGACAGACTATCAGACGTATTACGGTAAGCTCGAGCAGGATATCATAGATAACGTCCTGCCTAAGGCTATATGGGATAGCTTTGAGCCAAAAACACGTGAGAGCATCATTACCGCCGTGATGCTCGTTCAGATGTTCCTTCCGGTCGATCCGACGCAGGCTGAAAATATGAATTTCAATTGTGCGGTCATTCCGGCGACCTGCGCTCTCGAGATCGAGATGAAGAAAAGGTTCTATACCGACTACATAGAATATTGCGAAAAGAAATTCGGCGGCATCGCCGATAACGCCTCAAGGTGGCCGAAGGAGCTTGTGTATTACAATAAAAGCGGAATACCAAAGCTCAACTACAAGTTCGCGATCGGTACGTTCTTAGGGAGCTATACGAAGTCGGAGGAATTCAAAAAATTTCTGAAGGCTCGGTACGACAATGATGATGACGGTCTTGAGTCACGTCTCGGCAGCTTTGCGGAGCAATTGAACAAAATGAACGCCATTCGTATTCCGGCGGCGCATTCCTGCGTAAAGCGTGCGGAGGCAGAAAACGCCTTTTGGTACATACTCGGTATATTCGAAAATCCCGCGGAGCTACGGAACGATACTCCCCTGATGCGCCTTTTGGGTGAGCTTACGAGAAAAAGGTCTGAGACAACGTCCGAAAAGACGAGACCGAGGCGTAAGCGCAGGTGAAGCGGCGGTATCGAGCCGAGTGGTTATTTGTAAAATAAAAAGTCTGAGTCCTGCTCTGTCGGCAGGACTCAAGCTTTTGGTGCAGGTGCTTACTTTGAGGTCGCCGCAATGAAGCTTGCCATAGCGGAGTTGATGATGTCGTTTTCGTCCTTGGGGGACTTATGCTCGCGGAAGGCGCGTGCGTATTCGGGGAGATGATACTCTCCGGCGTTCGAGGTACGTGTCGTAGCTGCGGGAGCGGTGCGGACATTTTCGAAGTCCTCGAGCCGTCCGTCGCTCGTGAGACACTTTATGACGATCCTCTTACCGGGGAGGGTCTTCAGAGAATTGAACAGCATAACGTCGTCGCGCAGGTCGGCGTACTGTGCGATGACCGTTATATCACAGGTCTTACGGTTCAGCATGAGATACTTACAGATCGCTTCCGCGCAGGTATCCTCGGCAGAGCCGAAGTACTTGAAGTAGCCCTTTTGGATGATCATCTCGATGTTGTGGATCGCTGTATTTACGTCTGCGGTGTATTTCCGGTCGTCGATCCTGCGTGCGTTGCTCTCCATTTCCGCGATGATCCCCTTAGGTATCAGGAGCTGGCGTTTGGTCTTATCGAGGGTCGGGTAATACCGTTCGATTAGGCTCTTGAAGCCGTTCGAATTGAGGACGGCGGAGGCGTCGATGATGACGCGATCGCGCTCAAGTGCGGAATAATCGTAATCGAAGTTGATGATGGATGCAGATGTGTTTGTCATGTCAGTACTCCTTATACATATGATCTTTGGTTTTTGTGCTTCGTATATAAGTGGGCAGGAAAAACGTATACATTCCCGAATCGGCAAAATTTTTGAAAAAAATTTTTTAGGTGCTGTTTGAAAAATAAGGAGATATGTACAGGAGCGAGAGATCTTTGT
>CAYSKU010000116.1:0-8197 GCA_964431775.1 uncultured Ruminococcus sp.
GTGACCGCACATGACGGTGTAGAAGCGTACTCGGCGGACGATCCGTTCGGGCGTTGGAGCTTCGAGGGCATCGTCTGCACCATCGGAACGCACAAGAGCTACTGGGCTCCGAGCGTGATACGCATAGGTGAGTGGTACTATATCTACGTTTCCTGTGAGGATGTGGGTATGTTCCAGTTTTTGCACGTTGCACGTTCACGCTCACCTCTCGGACCGTTCGTTGATGCAAAGTGCCTGTTCGACAGGTTCTCCATCGACTCGCACGTTGTGGAGACGAAGGACGGGCTTTTCCTCTGGTACGCCGAGGATGATCGTGACACCGACCGTATCGGAACGAGGGTGTACGTTGACAGGCTCCTCGACCCGTACACGCCTACATACGAGCCGCGTGAGGTCGTAGCTCCGACGTTTGACGAGGAAATATTCAAGCGTGACCGCTACGGTGACGGACGAGACTGGCACACCATCGAGGGAGCGTTCTGGTTTGAGGAGGGGGACTGGCAGTACGTCATGTACAGTGGCGCGTGCTACGAGAACGACACGTACCACATCGGCTACGCGGCGGCGCACACGACCGAGCAGGATCTGACGAAGGTGGACTTTGTGAAGCACACTGCAAACGGAGCGTTCGACCCGGTAATGACAAAGAACGAATACGAGGAGGGAGTCGGGCATCACAGCGTACTGAAGTACAAGGGAGAATATTACGCGGTCTACCACGGACGAGACCTCGACACGAACGACGGTCTGACGGGAGATCGCCGCACCGCCCGTATCTGTCGTCTTCACGTGCATGACGGCATCATCACCGCCGAGCGGGGCGGCGGTCTGAGACCGCAGGCGGACATCGGGCAGCCTGAGGCTGCGCGCATGAATCGGCGTTCGTGAAGCTTGAATTGCACGATAACCCACGAGTGTGGAGTTTGTGCAGACTTGGGTCGGCTGAGGTCGGCGGTCTGAGACCGCAAGCAGTCATCGGCGCACTTTCAGCTGAGATTTGAGATATCCCACGACAATATCATTGGTGCAGACTTGTCTGCTGACGGCTCGTGTTGTCGTATTTGTTCGGCGTTGGCTACACATTGATGAGGCTTCCTCCGGGAGGGAGCTGTCGCGGTCGCCGTTTGTGGCGACGACAGCGACTGAAGGAGAGCGCGTAACTTTAGATCTGCACCAATAATATTGTCCTATGGCTACACGTATGTAAGGCTTCCTCCGGGAGGGAGTCTTCGCGGCGACTGCGGTCTGCATAGGACAAAATAAAAACGCTCCGGTATCGCGTTTCCGAAGGGGAACGTTTTACCGGAGCTTTGCTTATTTCTGCTCCTCGCAGGTGAAGCCGAGCGCAGTCACCGCACCGACTATCGCGGTCATCTCGACCTTTTCGGGATAGCTGATCGAGGCGCGACCGAGCTTTAAGTCAACGTCTGCCTTAACGCCCAGCTCCTTGAGCGCGGACGTTACCTTGGCGGCGCATTTTTCGCAGTGCATACCGCCGATCTTGAGTGTCGCTGTCTTCTTTTTTCCGAATAACATAATGTCTTCTCCTTGAATATTTTATGATGTATGGTATGTGATATACCATATTTTTGTATCGTTGTGGCACAGATACGATGGGATATACCGTCGCTATTGGTATTCTCTGTATTTTTCTCACGTGCGGTCTGCATAAGACACAAAGTCTGTATACAGATCTGCACCATATAATATTGTCGTGGGATATCTTACAATTTACACCTTACGAACGCCGACTATGCGCGCAGCCTCAGGCTGCCCGATGACCGCCTGCGGTCTCAGACCGCCGCCCTCAGCTGACCAAGTCTGCACCCAATGACATTGTCGTGGGATATCTTACAATTTACACCTTACGAACGCCGACTATGCGCGCAGCCTCAGGCTGCCCGCACGGAGGCGGAGGGCGTTGGAGACGACGCAGATGCTGGAGAGGGACATGGCGGCTGCCGCGATCATGGGAGTCAGAGCAATGCCGAACGCAGGGTAGAGTACCCCTGCCGCTATAGGAATGCACAGGACGTTGTAGCCGAACGCCCACGCAAGATTCTGACTTATCGTCCGCATGACGGCACGTGAGAGGGAGATCGCATCTGCCGCATTCGACAGATCGTTCCGCACGAGTACGACCGATGCCGACTCTATCGCTATGTCCGTGCCGTGCGCGACCGCTATTCCGCAGTCGGCTGCGGCAAGCGCAGGCGCATCGTTCACTCCGTCACCTATCATTACCGCATAACGGCGTACTGCATCACCGTAGAATTCGCCCGACATGAGCGTTTGTAGGTATGCCGCCTTTTCGTCCGGCTTGACACCCGATATCACGTGTTCTATACCTGCCTCCGAGGCGATGGCACGTGCGGTAGCTTCACAGTCGCCGGTCAGCATGACTACGTCACAGCCAAGCTCGCGAAGACGTCTTACGGCAGTGATCGAGGACGGCTTTATGCGATCCGCAAGCGCGACTATACCGATCACCTCTCCGTTTCGCGCAAACAGCACAGGTGTGCGTCCGCGCTCCGCAAACTCGGTCAAACGACCGTTCGTCTCTTCGCTGACGTCAACTCCGCATACGCGAAGAAACTCCGCATTACCGCCACAGCAGTCCGCACCGTCTACATAGCCGCGTACACCACCCCCGAACGTCTGCGTGAAGTCGTTGACGACCAGCGGCTCGATACCGTTCTCGGCGGCGTACTCGACTATGGCTCGTCCTATCGGATGCTCGCTCATGCCCTCCAGAGAGGCGGCAACGGTGAGAAGTGAACGGTCGGTCTCGTAAACGTCCGAAACTGTCATCTTTCCCTCCGTGATAGTTCCCGTTTTGTCGAGTACTGCGACACTTGTATGACAGAGCGTGTCTATCGCATCGGCGGACTTGATGAGGATACCGAGGGTAGCACCGCGCCCGACACCGCACATCACGGCGGTCGGGGTCGCAAGTCCGAGCGCGCACGGACAGCTTATGACGAGGACGGAGATACCGAAGCCTATCGCGGTATGAAGTGAGCCTGTGAAGACGAACCACAGGGTGAAGGTCACGAGTGCGATCGCGCAGACGACAGGAACGAATATGCCGCTTATACGGTCGGCGAGCTTCTGCACGGGAGCTTTGCTTGAAGCCGCATCCTCAACGAGCTGCGTTATCTGTGCCACGGTGGTATCCTCACCCACGCAGACCGCCTCCAGCTCCGCGTAGCCGGAGAGGAGTATAGTTCCGCAGATGAGCTCGTCGCCGACCTCCTTCGGTACGGGGACGCTCTCACCGGTGATGACGCTTTCGTCAGCCGCACCTCCTCCGCGAAGCACCGTGCCGTCACAGGGGATGGAGTCTCCTGCACGAAGCACGACTACGTCACCGCGCACCAGCTCGTCAGAGCGGACGGTGATCTGTTGTCCGTCACGAATGACGGTCGCGGTCGGAGGGGTAAGCTCCATCAGACGACGTACCGCATCGGAGGTGTGACGGCGTGCGCGGAATTCGAGGGTCTTGCCGAGTGAGATGAGTGTCAGTATCATAGTTACCGACTCGAAATACAGCTCCTCGGTCATTGCAACGATATCCGCACCGGTGCCGCACCCGACTATCATACGGACGAGGACGTATATACCGTATAAAAACGAGGCGGTCGCGCCGGTCGCGATGAGGGTGTTCATGTTCGCGCTCCCGTGGAACGCCGCACGGAAGCCGTCTGTGAAGTACGAACGGTTTATGACTATCGCAGGTATCGCGAGACAGAGCTGCGCTACGGCGTAGCCTATTGGGTTACTGTGAGGCGATATCACGCTCGGGAGGGGAAGACCGACCATGTGACCCATCGTGATGTACATCATCAGTACGGCGAAGACCGCCGAGGCGATGAGCCGCTTCTTCATTGAGGCGTACTTTTTTTCGTCCTCCTCACCACTCGGTCTCTTGACCCATTCCGAGGCTGAGTAGCCGGCGTTTGAGACCGAGGTGAACAGCTGTTCGTCGGAGGTGACGTTCTCGTCGAACAAGACAGTCATAGAGTTCGTCATGAGGCTGACCGAGACGTTCTCCACTCCGGAGACTCCCGAGACGGCGCGTTCGACCGCCGCCTGACACGCGGCACATGACATACCGCTTACCTTATATTTTTTTGTTACCATGATTTCCTTTCCAAAGCCGCCTGAGGCGGCGGGCAGTCATCGGCGTTCGTGAAGCCGAAATTGCACGAAGTCCCACGACAATATCATTTGTGCAGAGCCGGCAACGTGACGGTGGTCTGAGACCACAAGCAGTCATCGGTGGTCTGAGACCACAAGCAGTCTTCGGCGTTCGTGAAACCGAAATTGCACGAAGTCCCACGACGATATCGTTTGTGCAGACCGCTTGTTGTCCATAGACTTTTCGTCCTATGCAGACTGTAATATGTTGGGAACGCGTGCGTTCCTTTCTTTAAGTATGCCCAAATTATTCGTATATTTGCGTTAGCCTTTGCTAACCGTAGTATAAAAGAAGCAGACCCGACCTTTCCCGGAGGTACTGTCGATCCGGGAGCGTGGGTCAGAATATCAGATATCCGCACCATGCACGAGGAGCTTCGTGAGGTACACGGTGGCGGCATCGTTTTGAAGATTGTATGCAAGGGGGATAGGCTCACCGATACCTGCCGCGATACAGCTGACACTGCAATTGACGGTCAGTGTCCGTCCCGTGCCTATCTCACCGGAGGTAAGGCGTGAGAATATCGCGTTTATGAGACCGCCGTGCGTGACACCGATGACGGAGCGACCCGACGAGACCTCGAGCATATCGTCGATAGCGCGAAGCATACGTGCGGCGGCTTGCGGCACGGTCTCGACGTTTCCGGCTTGACGTTCGCCGCCGGGGAAGAGCCTGTGACGTTCGTCGAGCGTTAGACCGGAGAGGCTGCCGTAGTCACGCTCGATGAGGTTATCGAGGATGACGGGGGGCTTAGTACCGAGTGAGTCCGCGATATAGCTTGCGGTATCGTAGGCACGAGAGAGAGGGGAGGTGCAGACTGCGGCAAAGGCTATGCCGTGACATCTTGTCTGCTCGATCAGACGTGAGACCCCGACCGCCTGAGCGTGTCCGGCATCGTTCAGCGGAACGTTCTCGCGCCCCTGGAGACGCTTTACAAGATTCCAGTCGGTCTGTCCATGCCGCACCAGACATACGAGCGAACGTCCCTCAAGCAGGTAATGTGCCGCGGTTGACGGATGTACGAGCATATACGGAGCGGTGGGAAGTATCCTTCCCCGCTTGTATTGGGTCATAGCAACACTCCTCTCGTGATCAAGTATCCTTTTGTTCAATGAATATTATACATTATTACGGAAGTCTTGTCAACAGCGAAAGAAGAAAACTCAGCGGAGGGAGGGGAGATTTTGTCTTTAGCAGACCGCGGCGGTCTGAGACCGCAAACAGACATCGGCGTTCGTGAAGTTGAAATTGGAAGACATCCCACGACAATATTATTGGTGCAGATTTGGTCAGCAGACTGCGGCGGTCTGAGACCGCAAACAGACATCGGCGGCGGTCTGAGACCGCAAACAGACATCGGCGGCGGTCTGAGACCGCAAACAGACATCGGCGGCGGTCTGAGACCGCAAACAGCCATCGGCGTTTGTGAAGTTGAAATCGGAAGACATCCCACGACAATTTTATATGTGCAGATTTGGTCAGCTGAGGGCGGTCGGCTGAGCCGACAGGCAGTCATCGGGCAGCCTGAGGCTGCGCGCATGAATCGGCGTTTGTGAAGTTGAAATCGGAAGACATCCCACGACAATATCATTGGTGCAGGCTGCCGACTATAGCTTCTGTATTCCCATTCCGCCGTCTATATTTATTACTTCACCTGTAGAGTATCCGAGGAAGCCGTCGCAGAGCGCGAAGACCGCCATTCCGACATCCTCCGGCTGCCCGATACGTGCGATCGGACAAAGACCGTTCTCGATCAGACGGTCGTACTTTTCTCGTACCCCGGCAGTCATGTCGGTCGCGATTATACCGGGGCGTACCTCGTATACGTTTATGCCGTATTCGGCAAGACGGTCGGCAAAAAGTCGTGCCGTCATTGATAGTCCTGCCTTCGAGATGCAATATTCACCTCTATTTACGCTCGAAACGACCGCCGAGATCGAGGTTATAAAGATTATAGTTCGTCTTTTGTCGGTCTGCGGCTGTTCCTTCATCCTGCTTGCAAACGACTGTGTAAGAAAGAACGTTCCTCGCAGATTTATGCCGAGTACACGGTCGAAGCTCTCCTCGGTCATCTCGAGTATGTCCGCACGAACGTTCGGCGCGACTCCTGCGTTGTTTACGAGCGCATCGACCGTGCCGAGACGGCAGAACGCTTCCTCCGTCAGTCGTTCGCGGTCGGCGGCGTTCGATATGTCACCCGAAAGGTAAAAGGAGTCGGGGGACGCTTCCGTCAGCTCACGAAGATACGCACGTACTCCCTCGTCTGTGTCGGGTCTCGTTCCGACCGCACATACGGTGTAGCCGGCACGTGCAAGGGTCAGCGATATTCCGCGCCCTATTCCTCGTGCCGCGCCTGTAACTACAGCTGTCCTTTTTTCGTTGCTCATTTTTCGCTTCCTCCGAAGACGTTCTTATATATTTCGAGATAAGGCTCACGGTCTCTGATCGGGCATCCGGTACACGACATGGCACGCATAAGTGCCGTGCATTTCGAGCAGGTCAGACATACCCTGTGTGGGTCGAGAGTACCGCGTTCGAGCAGATCTCGTGCAAAATCGTGGTAGGCAAACGCCATT
The DNA here is from genome assembly GCA_964431775.1 of uncultured Ruminococcus sp. Lineage (GTDB taxonomy): Bacteria > Bacillota > Clostridia > Oscillospirales > CAG-272 > UMGS1696. The sequence continues at coordinate 6,778 of CAYSKU010000116.1, forward strand.
CTGCCGAAGCCGACCGCATCGGTCATACCTGACGATACCGCACCTGCCGCGACGTTTCCGGCAAACTGACGCAGGTACGAGTAGCCCGTGCCTATCAACGTTATGTCGGGAACGCTCCTTTTGAGGTGCGCCGCCGCAGCTATCAGACGTGCGACACCGAGCAGCGGCTCCTCCGGCGGAACGTAGCCCCCTCCGTCATAGGGACGGTTCACGTGCGGATTTATGTACGGTGAGCCGAGCGTCATGTCAACGAGACGAACGCCGAGGTCGTACATCATACCGTACAGACGTTCGGGTTCGCTCCAATCTACCTCGTTCGTGCCGTTCTCGTCCGCCGCGAAGCCCCACGGATACGGCAGGCATTCGTATGCACCGAAGCGTGAAGCCAGTATAAAGTCGGGAGACGTATGCACAGCGGCAGCTCTCAGCGAATCGGCGAAAAGTCTCGTGCGGTTCTCGAACGAGCCGCCGTAGCGGCCTTTGCGTGAGTACGCCGACAAAAGCTCACTGAACAGGTATTTGTGACAGCATTTTATGTCAACACCGTCAAAGCCTACCTTTTTCGCAAGCTCTGTCGCACGACCGAAGCGTTCGGGGAGACTGTCGAGGTACTCGTCAGTCACGACAGGGTAGTCGGGGGCTATGTCGAACCGCTCGTTCATCAGTGGGTTATGGTACGATATCACGGGGCGCGGAGAGTTATCCGGCTTCGAGAAGCGACCAGAATGCGTGAGCTGCAATATTAGGGGAGTACCGCCGGAGAGGGTGTGCAGTCTCTCCGCGAGACGTGCGAAGCTGTCGGCGTTTGACTCGTTCAGCCAGAGCTGACCCATGTTCGTTCGACCGTCCTCCGTTACAGACGTAGCTTCGAGCCATATGAGACCTGCACCGCCTGTTGCAAAGCGTTCTGCACGGCGAAGTGTCAGCTCGGACGGTGAGCCGTCCGGCGTTGAGTCAAAGCCCTCCATCGGATGTATGGTCAGACGATTTCGCAGTACGACATTTGACGTACCTATCTGCTTTCGTTCGCGAAGTGAGGAGAGGTCGAGCGACCACGGAAGGGTCACGTTTACAGCCTCTGCGGCAGACAAAAGCTCGTCTGCACTTTTATACGTAAATCTTTTCATATTTTCAAATAACTTATACGTACTATATTTTGTTTCTTCAAGTCTGCACCGCACCTTGTCACTATAATTGACCAAAAAGGTTTGGAAGGTCGGCTGAGCCGACAGGCATGGATCGGGTCGGCGGTCTGAGACCGCAAACAGTCATCGGCGTTATTTCAGTCAAAATCGGAAAATATCCCACGACAATATTATATGTGCAGGTTTGGTCTGTTGACAAGACGACTTAGCTGAACGTGGTTGAGGCTCCCTCCGGGAGGGAGCTGTCGCGCACGCGACTGAAGGAGAATGCGGTC
>CAYSKU010000117.1:0-8187 GCA_964431775.1 uncultured Ruminococcus sp.
GTAGTAGCCTGTGTAGCCGTGTATACCGCGTACATTGTTTACGAGTACGGCGTCTGTAAGAAAGTTCTCCGCAATGAACTTTGAACGGAGAGGGTCGCCGGGCATGAGGACGGTCGAAGCGAAGTCCGCTGCCGAGGCGGAATTATGCGGTGTGGGGTAGCCTGCCATATGAGTCTCCTTATCTTATATGTACTGTCGAAGTCTGAGATCCGACTTGATTTTACGAGCGGACTCTGATATAATCTTAATCGATCACGCAAGCCTGCTCCTGCATCCCATGAGCGCGGCACCTATGACCGTGCCGAAGGAGGAGTTTGACGGAATTATGAAGTTCATATCGAACATACGATTCAGCGTGTCGAAGATCGTCGGGGCTTGCTCGACAGCCGAAAGATTTCCGGTCAGGACTATGTCACGCAGTGAGTAGTTACGTGCGGCGAAGATCGAGATCATACCTATCGTCTCGAAGACCATGTTTATTATGCCGAGCGCGATATCCTCACGTGTCGCTATGTCACTGACACTTCCGAAGTTCGAGGCGGTCATTATGTCCCCGAAGCCCGGGAGTATGTCGGAACGGGTTATGTCGTTTATCTTGAGGTCGATGTTCGAGAGAGAGCCGGCACGTGCAAGCTCGGATATATGCTCAACGTTATCCATGTTCAGCATCTTTTTGGAAAGTCCGACGAGGGTACCGCCGCCGACTCCGGTACCGCCGAGGTACTTCGGCTCGGCATCACGCTCCGCGTAGACGAGGGACGTTCCGGTGCCGCAGCTGGTGATAAGTGCGCGGTCGAGACCCGAGAGGTAGAGACCTCCTATACCGTTTGCGGAAAACTCGGGTACCTTTTCGCACGGCAGACCGTACAGCGGCTTTGACATATACGATGCGCCGACTCCCGTCACCATGACGCGCTCGACATCCTCGAGCGAAAAGTTGTTGATATCGAGAAACTTACCGAACGCACCGTATACCGCCGTGATCGGGTCGGTCGCTCGAACGAACAGCGGATCGATGAGAAGGGGAGTGCGGCTGTCGTTGTGAAAACCGACTATCTTTGTCGTACTTCCGCCGAGATCGATACCGATAATTATATTTTTTGCCATCGTATTCTCCGAATAGGTGATGATACTAATGTGATACAGCCGCAGTAGCTTCCTGCGACTGCCTAAAGTATAGCACACCATGTCGGAAAAATCAAGGTTAGTGTCGAAATGTACCACGGTGGTGACTTGACTTTTGGAAAAAAGATAGGGAGAGCCCTTCTAATAAGGCAGCTCCCCTGTCTTCAATTTATACAATACTAAAGCTAAGGCTGAAAGGATATTCTCATGCTTACAGAAAAAGACATATCGGCGGCAGGTGAGCTGCTTGCCTCAAGAAAGCTGTTCATCTTTGATATGGACGGCACGATCTACCTCGGCGGCATACCGTTCGATTTTGCGGTCTCCTTTATAAATAAGCTCCGCGCCTCCGGTCGCCGTGTAATGTTCTTTACGAACAACGCCTCACATTCGCCGGAATTCTATATGGAAAAGCTCGAACGTCTCGGCTTCGAGCCGTCTCCCGAGGAGATATGCACCTCCGGTAACGTTACCGCCGCGTTCCTCACACGTAAAAGGGCGGGGAAGACCGTGTACCTTCTCGGAACTCCGGAGCTGAACCGACAGTTCCGCGAAGCCGGAGTCGATCTCGTGAATCAGCCCGACGGTACGTGTGACGGACGCCTCGCCGACATAGTCGTCACGAGCTTTGATACCACCCTCGACTATCAAAAGCTGACCGATGCCTGCGACTTCATCAGAGGAGGTGCGGAGTACCTCTGCACTCATCCCGACTTCAACTGCCCGACCGAGACCGGCTTCATCCCCGACAGCGGTGCTATCGCAGCGTGTGTTACCGCCTCGACAGGTGTGCTTCCGACCTATTTCGGTAAGCCGTACCCCGAGACCGTCGAGATGATATCCGAGATCACCGGAGAGGAAAAAGCCGATATGATGATCTTCGGCGACCGTCTATACACCGATATCGCGACAGGTAAGAAGCACGGTATTCCGGCGACCCTCGTGCTGACAGGTGAGACCAAGCTCTCGGACGTTATGGCGGCGTCCGATGAGGAAAAGCCCGATCTCCTGCTCGAGTCCCTTGCCTCAGCCGATCGACTTCTGTTCGGCAGGGAGTAGGTCACTTTCCGAGTATCTCCGAAATTAGAGCGACCGACAGCAGCTCTGCGGCGTTTTCTACCTCGGTCAGGGTCGAGGCACACGAGCCGATCTCGATAAGGAGAGATCCCTTTGTATACTGCTCGTTGAACGAGGCGGAACGAAGGTTTACGGAGCGCATCAGCCGCGGTGTATCGTCTGTCAAAGACTTTTGCAGACGTGCGGCAAGGGCGAGATTGTCGCGCCAGCCTACGTGACCCGAGCCTCCGTGATCTGTCCCGACCACGAACATCATCTGCGCGACAGGCTCTCCACCGACCTCTGTCATCGGACAGACGTAGCCGTCGTCTGAGACTATCGAATCTCTGTGTATGTCGAATATGTACGATATAGACGGATATTCCTCGAGATACTCACGTATCGTGAGCGCGGCGTTGTAGTACGCCATGTTGAAGTCGGGGGAATCGAACCTTTTTGTGCAGTGTATGGTGTTTATGCCGCTCTCCGTGAGCCGCTCTGCTACGACTGCACCGACCGACACGACACTTTCCTCGTCACTCGTGCTTCGAAAGTCCTCGTCTGCCGAAGCCGCATACGCCTCCGTTGCGTGTGTATGCAGTATCAGCACGACAGGCGCATCACTGCCGTAGAGCTCTACTATGTCACTGTACGGCGGCACGGCACGCTCAACTGCAAGGAGAGACGACATATCGACCTCGTAGGGCGTTTCGTTTATCAGTCCGAGGCTGTCGGGGTCTCTCGAGGACAGATCGCGCTCGATACGTGCAAGCTCCGCTTCCGATCCGACCTCGACCTCTGTAACGTCCGACACCCTCGCCGTCTCCTCGGGGATGGGGAGGGGAAGCATCGGCGGTGCCGCGCTGTCTGCCGCTGTGTCGGACGTGTCGGAAGACCTATCGACCTCTGTCAGGCGAACGTAGTCCGCACCTCCCGACAGCTCACCGAGGACAGTCTGTAGTACGCGAAGCGGCGTTATATCGGCATCCGTTACGATGACTGCGGCAAGTGCGGCATAGACCGTGACCGCCGCTGCCGACAGCAGTGTCGGAAGTACATTATATAAAAGGATACGAAATACGTGCCGCAGACCGTGCGCCCTTTCCGATGAGACTGTCGCAGCAACGTCAGTCTCGGGCGTATCTGTGTCACGTATGGGTGCGGTGACGGTCGTGACCTCGGTCGTCATGTCACCCTCTGCCGTTTCGATTACTGCGACCGTGTCGGTCGTGTCAGATGTATAAAAGGCGAGCTTTTCTTCATCCATGTTTTTCCCTCCCTGTGCCATAGAACATGCAGACGCATTCGTCCGCGAGATACCTATACTGTTCCATTCTATGCGCGGTAAGCGAAAAACAGACTCACATTCTCTTAAATTTCCTGTTTTCCTGAGACTGCGAGATTGATCGCTCCGGCGATCACCTCGGCGTAGCAGTCGCAGATCGTGTCGGTCTCCGCTCGTGTGACGAGCATCGTCTCCTCGGCGAACGCTTCGTCGAGAAGCTCGGCACGTATCACCGTCGGAACACCTATCGAGATCACCGGACGGTGCATGGTCTCACGATCCAGCGCAGCTCCGCTCCGCGATATAGCCGAACCCGGGGAGATACCTGCATCCGTTATCTGTATGACGGTCTGTAGCCTCTCCTTCGTCCGTGCGGCGACTGCATCAACGGTCACTATCACGTCTGCCTCGATGTGCTTTGCAAGAAGCGCGATATGCTCCACCGTGTCAAGTCCGGTGCGCGAGGAAACGTTCGGCTTCACGGCGGCGATCTCCGGAAAGCCGAGTCCCGCCAGTGTACGGTCTCCGCGTGTCACGACTATACGGTCGCAGACCCGACAGCCGAGCGCATCGGAGGCAAGTCCCGGATTTCCGATACCGGCGAAAAGGATACGTCCCTCCCTGCATACCCCGACCGAGCGCAGGTATTCCGAAAGGAGCGCACCGAGCAGACGTATACAGCGGCGGCGATCCTCTATCGGGGAGAGCCAGAGCCTTCCCGTCACTATCGTGTGATACCGACTCCCGTCCCGGCGCGCACTGTGGACGGAGAATCCGAGCCGCTCGTATACCTCGGGACACGCCGAGGCTACGGAAGAGGCGGCATCGATACCGAGATCTTCTATTATCAGGTCACTTTTTCGCTTATCCATCACTTTTTTTCCTCCACATTCCTTCGCATACCGTATTTTTGCCCGAGCGCGGAGCTTTTATGATCGAGCATGATCAAAAACCGTGTTAAAATTGCACAAAAAAAAAGTTTGTAATTGTGCATATAGATGAAACTTGCTTTTTGTGCAAAAGAATATGTTGATTATCTCTGAAAAAAGTGTTATAATGTGATGAGCTAAAATAACCCGTATCAACTACGCTTTATTTACAAGAAAGCACGAGGAGGATTTACTGAATCATGAAAAAGGCGTTATCCCTTATCCTTGCTATGATCACAGCCGCATCGGTCATGGCAGGATGTACCACCCTTGAAAAGGACGAGACCGGAAGCTACGACAAAGGTGCCATAATCGATATGTACCTGACTACCGAGGTATACGATTTCGACCCCCAGCGTAGCATTACCGATGATGCGATGCTCTATATCTACATCCTTATCTACGAAGGTCTCACAAGGATCGGCGAGAACGGCAAGTGGGAAAAGGATCTGATGAAGAGCTACAAGATCGAAAAGGACGAAGACGGTGAGTTCAGCATTCTGATCACACTGAACAACACCAGATGGAGCGACGGTCGTACCGTTCAGGCCTCCGACCTCGTATACTCCTGGAAGAGACTTCTCGACCCGGACGTAACGAGCGAAGCGTCCTCTCTGCTTTATGATATCAAGAATGCACGTGATGTCAAGACCGGTGATGCAACGGTCGATGACCTCGGTATCGCGGCAGTTGATACATACGTTCTTCAGGTAGAGTTCGAGCAGAAGGTAGACCTCGATCTGTTCTTCGAGAACTGTTCCTCTATTGCACTCGTACCTCTTCGTGAGGATGTTATCACGAGATACAAGGATGCAAACGATGCTGAGATCTGGGCGCAGAAGTCCACCTCCATCGTAACGAACGGTCCGTTCTGCCCGAAGGAGATCATCTACGGTCAGACCCTCCGTCTGGAGCGTTCTTCCTACTATTATCTTGATGCGGAAAAGGAAGAAGCACTCGATAAGTACGTTATCCCCTACAGACTTCTCACAAACTACAGCACAGGTAATGCAGAGGCACAGCTTGCGGCTCTGACCTCCGGCAATATCTTCTATAACGGTGAGATCCCGCTGTCCGCTCGCGCACAGTATGCGAACGATGCTGTCGTTACCGACATGATGGGTACTCACACCTACGTATTCAACACGAACAACGAGCTGTTTGCTAAGCCCGAGGTGCGCCGCGCACTCTCCATGGCTATCGACCGTAACCAGATCGTTTCTCTCATCACCTACGCAAGACCCGCTACCGGCTACGTTCCGACCAAGGTCTTCGATACGACCTCCGGTACATCCTTCCGTGATGTCTGCGGTGATGTGATCTCCGCTTCCGCTGACGTTGCAGGTGCAAAGAGCCTTCTTTCCTCCGCAGGCGTGAACGGCGGCTCCTTCACTCTGACCGTTCGTGACAACGAGGTCGATCGCGCTATCGCCGACTACGTTGCAGGTGTTTGGGGAGACCTCGGCTTCAGCGTTACCGTTGAGGCTGTAAAGGCTAAGGCAAACTCCACCGACTCCACTATCTACGTTGACAACTTCCAGGCACTCTACGATTCCGGTGAGTTCGACGTTATCGGTATCGATATGATGATGCTCTCTACCGACGCATTCTCCGCTCTTTCTCAGTTCGCAGTATCCTTCTCCGGTAACGGCGTGGATATGGATTCCGAGACCTACGACCTCTACGGTCACATCTCCGGCTATGCAAGCGACGAGTACAACGAGCTGATCGAGTCTGCGTATGCCGAAAAGGACAGAGCAGCAAGAGCGACTATCCTCCATCAGGCTGAAGCAAAGCTTCTCGAGGATATGCCCGTTATGCCGGTCGTATTCCTTCAGGATGCTTACCTCTACCTCGGTGAGCTCTCCGGTATCGGCACGACCTACTACGGCACAAGAGACTTCAACGATACACAGCTCAAGGATTACATGACTTATAAGGCAAGGACCGCCGCAACGAGCGAACAGAACGCTTCGGGTGGTCAGGGCTGATAATAACGTAACCGCAAATGAAAAAACGGGGAGCTATTAAACTTCCCGTTTTTTTAGGCGGAGGTGCCGACCTCCGTAGCCGATCAGATCTTCTTTATCCTATAACCGACAGGAGTGTGTTATGCCTGAAACTTTCCATTCACCGCAACAGGTCAAGGTGTTCATTCTGTACCTACTTGAAAAGATCGGGTACCCACTTGACTACAACGATATTGCTACAATTGTGATCCGCGACGGTTTTGTGGATTATTTTGATTTTGTGACCTACTTTCATGAGCTTTTGGAGGACGGTCATATCCGTCGGATAGAGCCCGAGGAGGGAACGGAGAACGGGGGAGTCGAGCGCGATTCCTACGCCGTATCCGATACCGGACGACTTATCGCAAAGGGTCTTGCGGACGACCTGCTCCTGGCGGCAGTTCGGGAGAAGAGCTATATAAGTGCGATGCGACATCTGTCGCTCGAAAAACGAGGTGCAGTCCTCCATCACGATATGGAGCCGAACGGGGACGGCACGTACAATTTTCATTGCTCCATCAAGGACTGCGACGGTCTTGCCTTCGAGCTGACGCTCCGTGCGGACTCGTTCATGCAGGCCTCCCGTATGCGTATGAACTTCGAGGACAAGCCGGACGTCGTGTATCGCGGTCTGGTCGCGCTCGTTACGGGAAACGTGAACTATCTTTTTGAAAAATGATCGGCAGATACGACGTTCTGCTGTCCCTAAGAGAGGAAATATGGTGCATATTACGTGTTCTTGGGGTAAAATGTGCAGTTTCTACTTGAAAGTGTTAAAAAATTTTTGTGTAACTATTGACAAATTCGTGATTTGTGATATAATTTATTCAGAGAAGACCTATATTTCTTTTTCGGAGAGCCGCAGTGGAAAATGAGTTGCGGGAGCTGCTCGACCGAGTAAGGCTGGGAGAGAGCGGCGCATTCGAGAGCTTGGCAGAGCGTTACCTCAATCTGACGGAGAGCGCGGTACGACGCTTCGCACCGTCGTTCGGCATATCCCGGGAGGGGAGCGACAGCACGTATGACCTTGACGATCTTCGGCAGAACGCGGCTATGGCGTTATACCGAGCGGCTGAGACGTATCGTCCGAACGACGAGGGTCAGAAGGTCAGCTTTGGGCTGTATGCTAAGGTATGCGTGAGCAACGCGCTGATCTCGGAGCTTCGGAAGTATCGTCGTCGAAGTAAGACTAAGACCCATCGGGTGCGTACTGCAACGTCCGAGTCGTCCACAGACGGACGTGAGGCAGGGCATCGTAGGAGAGGCTGTATAGCAGAGGGCGACCCGATATACAGGCTCGTATCGGAGGAGGAGCTGTGTGACACACTGGAACGCTTCCGTTCGGGACTGTCACCATACGAAAGAGAAGTATTTGAGGATCATATTATCGGCAAGTCCGTTGTGGAGATCGCTGAGAGACTTGGTAGGAATGAAAAGTCGGTCAGCAACGCTTTATATCGTATGAAGGTTAAGGTAAGAGGACTTCTGAAAGATCAATAACTTGTATTTTAAACCCCACAAGGGATTTAGAATAGATACGCCCGAATAGCTTAACTCAGAGCGTTGTTTTCAAAGGTGACGGTGAGAGTCCGCCGAGGGCAGAAATTCTTCAACCAATTTTAAAAGCGAGGAACAAAAGATGTACGAGGACAAGACCTTAAAGTGCAAGGAATGCGGCAACGAGTTCGTATTTACCGCAGGTGAGCAGGAATTCTACGCAGAGAAGGGCTTCCAGAACGAGCCCCAGAGATGCAAGGCATGCCGTAACAAGAGAAAGAGTGCT
>CAYSKU010000118.1:0-8133 GCA_964431775.1 uncultured Ruminococcus sp.
AGTGTCATGTTGTATCTTCCGGTCGTATGCCAACGGATACCCGACAGGATATCGCGGTCGGTATACTCGGGAAAGTCACGTGCGGCAAGGGGGGCTGCGGTCATCCCGTGAAGTATCTTCGGTGAGGGAGACCTCTCCGGCTCGATAATTATACCAAATTCTTCACAATATTTCAACTGTTTTTTTGTGTCCGCACGCTTTGTTATGTCATGCAGCCATGCGGACGCCCTAAGCCTTCCGATATCACGCTCCGCAAAGCCGAACAGCTCACCGAGCCGTGCAGCCTCCGCGGCGACTGCGGCGGTATGGGCGTATCTCTTTTCGGTAAGGTACGGCTTCACACGCTCCGACAGGTGCAGAAGCTCCGTGTCTGTCAGTGTGACACCGTCACAGTCAAGCATTCTTTGCAGTATCTCCATAAAGTCCCTCACGTTTTATTATAAGGTCTACGGCGGGAGGAAGAAGCTCTGTCGTATCCTCTCCCCTCTCGATACGTCCTCTGACCTCCGTTGAGGATATATCCATCGGGCAGACGTCAAGTATACGCGCCCTTGCACCGTACCGCTCCTCGTACTCACGCCGACGCTCCTCGAGCACGGTATGCTCCGTTTCGTCACGCGGTATACAGAGTATGTGTGCCAGCTTGAATATCTCGTCGGCACGATACCATTTATCAAGTGTCAGGAACATATCCGTTCCGCAGACGAGGTACAGCTCGCGCCACGGCTCACAGGAGGTCAGATGCTCGAGCGTATTTACGGTATAGCTCACTCCACCGCGCATTATCTCGTATTCGGAGACCGTGACGCTTTGCATATCGCCAAACGCCGCACGACACATCTCGAGTCGAAGCTCCGGTGTATCGTCACCCTTCTTCTGCTTATGCGGAGGTACGGCGGTCGGCATGACTATGACCTCGTCAAGCTCCGTCTGCGAAAGGATAGCCTCTACCGCGTGGATATGTCCGAGGTGCGGAGGTGCGAACGTGCCGCCGAACAGACCTGTCTTTATCCTTTTTGACATATCAAAGGCTATCGGATATACGGCGGTTCTCCGGCTTTGAGGAGACCCTGTAAAGGATGAGCTTTCGTCCGATAACGGCAACGACCTCGGAGTCCGTTGCGCGTGCAAGCTCCTCCGCGGCTTCCCGTGCCGTCTCTGCGGAATTTTCAAGCACACTGAGCTTTATAAGCTCACGTGCCTCGAGTGCATCGGAGACGGACTTTATCATTGCCTCCCCGATACCTCCCTTACCTATCTGAAATATGGCATCGGTGCGTGACGCGATACCCTTAAGTGTGGCTCTTTGCTTACTGTTTAACATATGTCCTCCGTTAGATACAAGCCACGATCCCCCCGGTCTATGCCCTCTCGGGACAGCCTGAGATCGCGGTGTCGGTCAGTTTAGCTGCTGTCTAGGTGCGGTCTAATTCAATATGGCTGCAAGGCGGCGTGTGAATTCACGCATTGCGTTGCCGCGATGGGACACGCCGTTCTTCTCGGTGTCGCTAAGCTCCGCAAAGGTACGTCCGAGACTGTCGAACATGAACAGGCTGTCGTAGCCGAAGCCTCCCTCACCGCGCTCCTCTGTAAGTATACGTCCGAAGCATTCGCCGCAAACGACCATTGCACGCTCCCTCGGTATGCCGATCCTCTCCGAAAGCTCACCGGATATGCGCCACTCCTCGGGAATGACATAGCCGCCGTTCTCCGGAAGCACGACAGATGCAGTACACACAAAATGTGCGCCGCGCTCCTCCGTGGGGGTCTGACTAAGTGCCGAAAGGAGCTTTTTGCGGTTCGACTCGTCTGTCGCGCCCTCACCGGAATAACGTGCGGAATATATACCCGGTGCGCCGTCCAGTGCATCGACCGACAGTCCCGAGTCGTCCGCTATACCGATATAGCCGAGACGTGCCGGTACGGCTGCCTTTATGAGAGAATTTTCTTCAAAGGTAGTACCGTCCTCGACTATAGCTCCGGTGAAGCCGATGTCACGAAGCGAACGTACCTCGACACCTGTAAGCAGCGTTTTCAGCTCCGCTATCTTTTTCTTATTATTTGAAGCAAGAACGATCTCCGTCATCCTTCCTCCTCCGTTTCCGAATCCTCAGACTTCTTTTCGTCCTCCTTCATGAGGGCGTCTATGAACATCTTTGCATCAAAGGGCTGCATATCGTCGAGCTGCTCGCCGACACCGATATACTTGACGGGGATATTTATCTCGTCCTTTATCGAGAATATCGCGCCACCCTTTGCCGTACCGTCGAGCTTTGTGAGGACGAGACCTGTAATGTCTGCCGTTTCACGGAACTTTTTTGCCTGCATCACGGCGTTCTGACCTGTCGTTGCATCGAGGACGAGGAGAGTTTCGCGTGAAGCGTTCGGAAGCTCACGTGAGATTATGCGGTTGATCTTTGCAAGCTCGTCCATGAGGTTGCTCTTATTATGCAGACGACCTGCGGTATCGATTATCAGCACGTCTGCTCTGCGGCGGTTCGCGGCGGCTATCGCATCGTATACGACCGATGCCGGATCCGAACCCTCGTTCTGGCGTACCAGCTCTACTCCGGCACGGTCACACCATATCGCAAGCTGCTCTATCGCGGCGGCACGGAAGGTATCGGCTGCCGCAACTATGACGCGCTTTCCCTCCTGTCTCAGGCTGTATGCTATCTTTCCGATGGATGTCGTCTTTCCGACACCGTTCACGCCGATAACGAGTATTACGGACGGTGAGGTCTCGAGGTGCAGAGGCTCTCCCTCTCCGACCTGAGCCATGAGTATCTCACCGAGTGCATCGCGCACATCGTCCGCGTTCTTTATGTTCTCGGTCTTTATACGTTCACGAAGCTCGTCTATGATCTTTTCGGTGGTGGAAGCACCCATGTCGGCGCAGATCATGATCTCCTCAAGCTCCTCGAGGAATTCCTCATCGACCTTTCGGAAGTTCTTCACGACCTCGTTTATCTGACCGAAAACGGCGTTCTTCGTTTTTGTCAGTCCCTGCTTTAATTTATCAAAAAATCCCATATATATTCTCCGATCGACTTTTTTTCAAACACGCCCTAATTTAATGTGAGTGACGAAGCACCCTCCGCAGTGCCGAGGGTGAAGACACGCGACACTCCGCTCTGCTGCATCGTAACTCCGTAGAGTGAGTCTGCGATATCCATAGTACCGCGGCGATGTGAGATCATTATGATCTGCATATCCCGTGAGATACGCTTTATGTACTGTCCGACACGTGCAACGTTCACCTCGTCCAGTGCCGCCTCTATCTCGTCGAAGATACAGAACGGTGACGGATTGACGCGGATCAATGCGAACATAAGTGCGATAGCTATGAAGGTCTGCTCACCTCCGGAGAGAAGGCTGAGGTTCTTTATCGTCTTTCCCGGGGGAGCGGCGTTTATCTCGATACCCGAGTTCAGTGCATCCTCGGGATCTGTTAGCCGTACCTCCGCGTGACCTCCTCCGAACAGCTCACGGAAGGTCTCTCCGAAGTAGATATTGATACGCTCGAACGCTTCAAGGAATATCCGCTTCATGTCACGCTCGATATCGCCGAGTATGCCGAGCAGATCCTCCTTTGCCGCACGCAGGTCGTCAAGCTGTGACTTTATACGGTCGTAGCGGTGCTTGACCTCGTTATATTCGTCCATCGCTTCAACGTTCACGTGACCGAGTGCCTTTATCTTTAGCTTCAGCTCGTTCTGTGACGAGCGGCAGAGACTGAGGCTTCCCTCATCGACTGTCGGAGCATCGTTATCGTGTGCGTAGCTCCGTGCGGTCGCGTAGGTCAGCTCGTATTCGTCCCAAAGACGTGACGTATGCTTCTCGACCTCCGCACGAAGTGAGCCGAGACGGTTCTCGTTCTTCGAATGTGCGATAAAGGCAAGCTCCTTTTTCGAGCTTTGCGCCTTCTCCGTCCGACGAAGCTCGGTCAGGCGAAGCTCGATGGAGTCTCCGCTCGACTCGAAGCTGTTCTTCTGCTCGGTAAGGTGCATGACCTTCTCCTCAAGCTCGGACAGCAGCCTTCTTTTGGTCTCCGACTGCTCGTTGAAGGTGACGACCCTTTCTTCAAGACTGTGTGCGGCGGCAGTGTGTGCCGCACGGTCGCTCTCGAGAGAGGCGATACGAAGTCTCGCATCCTTCGTCTGCACGTCTGCGGCTTCAAGATCTCGCGTAAGCTCCGCAAGGTGTATACGAAGCTCGTTCAGCGTTTCCGTAAGCTCCGCTATACGAAGCTCGTCCCCACCGCGAAGTGCGTCAAGCTCCTCGCGCCTTTTGCGAAGCTCCTCGACAGCTGCGGAGCTCTCACCTATCTCACGGTCGAGCCGCGAAAGCTCCTCCATACCGTTCGAGCTGCTCTCCTCGAGTGAGGCACTGTCACGCTTCATGCTCTCAACGAGCCTTGCTATGGTACTTCTGCGACCGTCGGTCTCGCTGAAGCTCTTCTGCTCCACGCCGATCAGCGACTCTATGAGTCGGCGGCGGTCGGTAAGTCCCATGCTCTTTTTTTCCTGCTCCGACAGACGTGTCTCGCTCTCGTTCCGCTCGGTCTTCAGTTTCGAAAGCTCTGCGGTGACCTTAGCGCGCTCGACCTCAAGGGAGTCTATCTGTGAAGCACCCGAAAGTATGCCCGTATCACGCTTGGTCTGACCTCCCGTGAACGAGCCTCCCGAGTTTATCTGCTGACCGTCGAGGGTGACGGCACGAATGCGCCAGTTCGTTCGCCGTGCAGCCGCAGAGGCGTTATCGAGATCGTCGAAAACGGCAGTTCGTGCAAGAAGATAGCGGACGATCTCAACATATTCGTCATCGCAGGAGACGAGCGTGTCTGCCCAGCCGACAAAGCCTGCGGCACGGTCAACACCGTCATGCAAACGTCCCTGCGACTGCGAACGTATCGTGGTCAGCGGATAGAAGGTAGCACGTCCGGCGTTTGCACGTTTAAGTGCCTCGATGGAACGCTTTGCCGCCTCCTCGTCCTCCGTAACGATATTTTGCAGTGCCGCGCCGAGTGCGGTCTCTATCGCAACGGTATACATAGGCTCGACCTTTATAAGGTACGAGACAGGTCCTCGTATACCGCGAAGACGGCCGTTCCGCGCCTCGTTCATAACGTAGCGTATGCTGTTATTATAGCCGTCGAAATGCTCACGCATTCGCCGAAGTGCCGTCACGCGGCTATCGAGCGAATCAAGCTCCGCCTGCTTCTGTCCCACACGGCGTGTAAGCTCGGAGAGTGCAGACCGAAGCTCCGAGGTCTCCTTATCGTACCCCGAAAGCTCCTCGTCGAGCTGTCTCTCGACCGCACGGTACTCCTCGATACGCCGCGCCGCCTCTGCCGCGCTCCCCTCGAGCGTACTCAGCTCCGCTTCGTACCCCTCGATCTCCGAGGTCACGGTATCGGCTCTCCTTTGCTGATTCGCTATATTGCTCTCCTGCACGTTCCGTCTGACTATCAGGTCGGTAACAGCACCCTCCGCGCTCCTTTGCTCCTTCAAAAGTGCGTCAAGCTCGGTCGTGCGGTCTCGAACGGCACGGTCAAGCTCCGCTATGCGCTCTGCAACGCCGAGCTGCTCCGCACGTGCGGTATCGCATTCCTCGGTCATCACACGCTGTCGTCCCTCGAATTCGAGAAGACGTTCGCGCTCGACCCCGACACCTCGCTCCGCAGACTCCGCAAGGGCGTATTCGGCGGCTATGCTCGAGCCTGCGTGTTCGGCTTCCTTTTCAAGCACGAGAAGGCTCGAACGCACCTCGCTTATCTCACGTGTCACCGCAGACAGCTCCTCACGGCTGCGCTGTGCCGCCTCCTTGTTGCTCTGCGACTCCTCGTACAGACGTTCGAGCTGTGCCGACGTTCCGGCGATCGAGTCCTCCGCCATCTCAAGCTCATGTGCGGACAGCTCCGTATCGTTTTCGGCTTTTTTGAGTGCTTCACCGAGCTTATCGGAGTCGTACAGCCACAGTGCAACGTCGAGCTTCTTTTTCTCGCCGTACAGCTCGAGGTACTGTCTGGCACGTGCCGCATCACGCTCGAGAGGTGCAAGACGTGAGGACAGCTCGTTCTCGATATCCTCGACACGCTCCATGTTCGCTTCCGTCTCCTCGAGCCTCTTCTGCGACTCGGTCTTACGGTAGCGGTAGCGTGCGATGCCCGCGCTCTCCTCGAAAACTCCGCGCCGCTCCTCGCCCTTTTTCGAAAGTATCTCCGCGATCCTTCCCTGTCCGACGATGGAATAGCCCTCTCGTCCGATACCGGTATTCATGAACAGCTCGTATATATCGCGAAGGCGTACCTTTTTTCGGTTGATAAAGTATTCGCTGTCACCGCTTCTGTAATAGCGTCTGGTGACTGTCACCTCATCGTAGTCGGCACTGAGTACACGTGGCTCCGTGCTGTCATCGAACGTGACGGAGACCTCCGCAAAGCTCATCGGCTTTTTGTCGTCCGTGCCTGCGAAGATGACATCCTCCATCCGACTTCCGCGTATGCTCTTTGACGACAGCTCGCCGAGTACCCAGCGCATCGCATCGGTGATATTCGATTTTCCGCTTCCGTTCGGTCCGACTATGACGGTCGTACCTCCCGAAAATCTGAGGACCGTGCGTTCGGGAAAGGATTTGAAGCCGTGCAGCTCAAGTGATCTTAAATACAACGCTCCGCCTCCCCATTCTCGCTTATTCTAATATTATATCGTTAAAGCTCGTCTTTTTCAATGAATCTGACAGATTTTACACAATATTTATTTTCTATTCTTATTTTATTCCGCTTTTTCTGACCTATCGCCATCGAAAGGTCTCCTCTCGGGACGTATACGGTCAGCTCTCCCCGGGGTCTATGCTCATCAAGGAGCGCGCATATACGTTTGTAGTAGAGTTCGCCGAACACGAGTTCACCGAGGGATGGATGTGTCGCTCCGGCAAAGGCGGCGTCCGAGTGGAGGTTCTCGCTCTCGCACAGACCGACACGGAGGCAATGCACGTTATTTTTGACGAACACCTCAAGTGCGGCGGCACTTCGCTCCACCGCCTCCTCTATCGTGAGAGGGGTATACTCACCGCGAACCGTCATATCGTAAAGCTCCGTATCGCGGAACACTACGGTCGGGTATATACGTGAGCCTGTCGCGCCGAGGCGGCATATCTCCTCCGCACAGGCGACCTCGTCCGAAACGGTCGAATCGGGAAGACCGATCATCATCTGTCCGACTGTCGAAAAGCCGGCTTCGCGGAGCATGGTCATGGCACGTACCGAGTCCTCGGGACGATGTCCGCGCCGACAGGTGGAGAGTACGGTATTCGAGAACGACTGTATTCCAAGCTCGACTGCGGAGATCGTATAGCGTTGCAGTATCGAGACGATCTCGCGGTCGATATAGTCGGGACGTGTTGACATACGAATGCCCGACACACGTCCGTCACTGACGTAGGACTCTGCAAGGTCGAGCAGGGACAGCATGAGCCTGCGGTCTATTCCGGTAAACGAGCCGCCGAAAAAGGCGATCTCGCACTCCGTGCCGCTCTGCACGGTCGAAAGTACGGAGTCTATCGTTTCACGTGCCGACTCCGGTATAAATGAAGAAACGCCCGAAATGGCGCGTTGATTACAAAAAACACACATATTCGGGCATCCAAGGTGCGGAATAAACACCGGTATGTTCACATGGGCTTTCTTCATCGGAGGTCGTCACTCCGCTTCTCCGAACAGTATGAGGGCTTCGTGTGCCGCCTGCTGCTCGGCTTCTCTTTTGGTCTTCGCTTCGCCGTGACCTATGATATTGCTGTTCAGTCTCGCCTCGACCTTGAAGCGGCGGCTGTGTGCCGGTCCTATCTCGTCCGTACAGACGTATTCGAGTATCTCGCCGCCCCCCTGCTGCACTATCTGCTGGAGCGCGGTCTTATAGTCGATGAACACTCCCTTTTCGGCGATATAGTCGATCTCACGCTCGATGAACGGCAGCAGGAAGCGTTCGACCGTATCGAACGTTTCGTTCGTGTCAAGGTATATCGCGGCAAGGACTGCCTCAAAGGCATCGGCGGTTATCGACGGACGGTTCCTTCCGTTATTCATGATCTCGCCGTGACCGAGGTACATATATTCGCCGAGCAATATCTCAC
>CAYSKU010000119.1:0-577 GCA_964431775.1 uncultured Ruminococcus sp.
GAGGACGGCGGTGATTGCACGTCCTGCACCCATAGTCGAGAGGGTGTCGCTGTAGACATCGATCGACTTCTGCATCTTTCTTTCGAATTCCTTGGTATCGAGCTTCATAATGCTTCTCCTTTATGTTTCGTGATTGTTTATTTTTATGATAATGTCGGGGGCTTTCGTATCGACAGCCTTATCGGTACAGCTCGTCTTCGATCTCCCTATTGCAGGAGACGAACGTTCCGATCTCCTCGCCGTCTGCGGCACGGAGGATATTTTCGGGGGACGAGAGTGCGAAAACGTACATATCTATGCCCTGCTCCTCTGCAAGTGCGGAGGCTGCAACGTCGGTCGCGTGGAGATCGTCCTTAAGGCACCTATCGTAGGAGACGACCTTATACTTTTGCGCCTTATCCTTGTTGCCCGGCTTATTCGGGTCACAGGTATACACACCGTCGATATTCTTAGCCATGAGGATAACGTCCGCGCCGATCTCCGCCGCACGTACCACGGCTGCGGTATCGGTGCTGACGAACGGTATACCGGTACCTGCTCCGAAGATGACGACCGTACCGTTATTCAGGTATTCTAT
>CAYSKU010000119.1:587-2947 GCA_964431775.1 uncultured Ruminococcus sp.
AGAGCATCCTCGAGACGGAGGCAGTTTATCATGGTCGCAAGCATACCCATATGGTCGGCACGCGCACGTGTGACGCCCTCACCGAGCGCACCGCGCCAGATGTTTCCGGCACCGATGACGATACCTACCTGTACGCCCTCCGCGACGAGTCTCTTTATGACGTCTGTGATCTTATCTATGATCTCCCGGTCGAAGATCTCCTCGGTCTCACCGTTTGCTCCCTTTTTGGCTATAGCCTCGCCGGAAAGCTTCAGAAGCACTCTCTTATATCTCATGTCGTTTCTCCTCCGGAACCTATCGTTTATTTTTATCCATAATATTTTACA
The DNA here is from genome assembly GCA_964431775.1 of uncultured Ruminococcus sp. Taxonomy (GTDB): domain Bacteria; phylum Bacillota; class Clostridia; order Oscillospirales; family CAG-272; genus UMGS1696. The sequence goes on from CAYSKU010000119.1 coordinate 914, forward strand.
ATATCCGTTGTGATTTGTAAAGACCTATTTTGTAAACGAATAAAAAATTAAAAGACAGACCGCCGATAGGACTGCTACCGGCGGTCGATACGCTAAGAACTTATTTTTTCAGTGCCACAGCGGCTCTTGCCTTTTCCGCGATGGAGGCGGCATCGAGCTTGAAGTAGGAGACCAGCTCCTTCGCGGGGCCGCTTCTGCCGAATTCATCGTTCACGCCGACACGAAGCACGGGAACGGGACAGGTCTCTGCGAGGCATTCGGTAACGGCACTGCCGAGACCGCCTATGACGGTATGCTCCTCACAGGTAACGACCGCGCCGCAACGTCTTGCCTCAGCCGTAACGAGGTCACAGTCGAGGGGCTTGATGGTGGAGATATTGATGACGGAGGCGGAGATACCCTCGTTTGCGAGAAGCTCACGTGCAAGGAGAGCCTGCTCGACCTCGATACCGGTAGCGATGAGGGCGACGTCTGTACCGTCAGCCATCTTCACGCCGCGACCGATCTCGAACTCATAGTCGTCACCGAAGAGCACCGGAACTGCCATTCTGCCGAAGCGGAGGTATACGGGACCCTTATATTCGATAGCTGCCTTTACCGCAAGTCTTGCTTCTGTAGCATCGGCAGGGTTAAGTATCACCATACCGGGGATAGTACGCATGAGAGCGATATCCTCGTTGCACTGGTGTGTCGCGCCGTCCTCACCGACTGTGATACCTGCGTGAGTCGCGCCGATCTTTACGTTATTGTGGGGATAGCCTATCGAGTTTCTGATCTGCTCGAAGCTGCGTCCTGCCGCAAACATTGCGAAGGAGGAGGCGAACGGTATCTTTCCGCAGAGGGAGAGACCGGTCGCAACGCCGATCATATTATTTTCGGCGATACCGCAGTCGAAGAACCGTTCGGGGAACGCCTTTTTGAACGTACCGGTCTTTGTAGCGGCGGCAAGGTCGGCATCGAGAACGACAAGATCCTCATAGACCGCGCCGAACTCCGCGAGAGCCTTTCCGTACGCTTCACGTGTTGCAATTTTATCTGCCATTTTCACTTGTCCTTTCAAATCAATGATCCGAGACTCTCATCTTTCGCCGAGGTCAGCCATTGCGATCTCGTACTGCTCCTCGTTCGGAGCTGCACCGTGCCATGCAACGTTGTTCTCCATGAAGGAGACTCCGCGTCCCTTGGTGCTGTGGGAGATTATTACTGTAGGACGAGTCGTGCATTCACGTGCCGCCTTATATGCGGCTTCGATGGAGTCGAAGTCGTGTGCATCACATTCGACGACGTTCCAGCCGAACGCCTTGAACTTTGCGTCATACGGTGCGGGATCCATGACCTCCGCTATCGGACCGTCGATCTGGAGACCGTTATAGTCTATGAGCCACACGAGGTTCGAGAGCCTCTTATTTCCGGCGAACATTGCGGCTTCCCAGACCTGACCCTCCTGAGTCTCACCGTCACCGAGGATAGCGTACACTCTGTAGGGCTTATGGTCGAGCATACCTGCAAGAGCCATACCGCAGGAGACGGACGTACCCTGCCCGAGAGAGCCGGAGGACATATCGACACCGGGGGTATGCTTCATATCGGGGTGTCCCTGGAGGTAGCTCGACGTTTTACGGAACGTCTTCAGATCCTCGACGGGGAAGAAGCCGCGATGAGCGAGTGCGGAATAAAGTCCGGGCGCGCAGTGACCCTTTGAGAGAACGAGGCGGTCACGATCCTCCTTATCGGGGTCAGCCGGATCTATGTTCAGCTCCTCGAAGTAGAGATAGGTCAGAACATCCGCAATGGAGAGGCTTCCGCCGGGATGTCCGCTTTTTGCCGAATACACGGCATCGATGATGCCGACGCGGATCTTACGGGCAAGCTCGGCAAGCTCTGTTTTTCTTTTCGTATCCATTATATCAGCCTTTCTTAGGGAAATGCGCCGAAGCTTCGACGGCACAGCTCCCCGATTTTTGTACGTTATTATTTTAATATATATTCGAACAAAAGTCAATAAGTATCCCAAAAATGGCGGCGAAGTCGCCG
>CAYSKU010000119.1:3047-8074 GCA_964431775.1 uncultured Ruminococcus sp.
CATACAGTCATCGGCGTTCGTGAAGTCGAAAGCGAAAGATATCCCACGACAATATATTATTGGTGCAAAGTCGGCTGAGCCGGCGGCGAAGTCGCCGCATACAGTCATCGGCGTTCGTGAAGTCGAAAGCGAAAGATATCCCACGACAATATTATTGGTGCAAATCTGGTCTGCACACATTACATTGTCGTGGGATATCGTGCATCTTCAACTTCACGAACGCCGATGACCGCGCCCCGCCTCAGGCGGGTCAGCCGATGCGGTGATGACCTGTACCTCATCGTTCTCGACGTAGGCCAAGCCGTTCTTCGTTCGTACACGAAGCACGACCGCACCGTTCGAGAACGCGACCGTCTCCCCCTCCGCTATCGCGATGACCGAGGAGACGTGTCCGCGACGTATACCGATGCTGCCGCCGCCATGTCCGTGCCTGTCGTCCGGCGTGTTCAGTCGCACGGAATCACAGGTGACGGAGAACGCTACCCCTATCGGCGTTACTATCGTAAGCTTTATCGTGCCGCTCATAGGAGGTCTCCTGCGGCACGGTGTACATCGTCTATGTCTCCTGCCATCATGAAGCTCTGCTCGGGCAGCTCGTCACATTCACCGCCGAGGATCGCTTCAAACCCCTCGATCGTCTTATCGAGCGTAACGAAGCGTCCCTTTATTCCGGTAAAGCCCTCCGCAACGTGGAACGGCTGACTCATGAATCGCTGTACGCGGCGCGCACGCTTGACGGTCTCCTTATCCTCGGGCGACAGCTCGTCCATACCAAGTATTGCTATCATATCCTGTAGCTCGTTGTACCTCTGTAATACCTTTTGTACCTCCTTCGCGGTACGGTAATGACGGTCGCCGACTATGTCGGGAGCGAGCATACGTGAGCCCGATTCGAGAGGTGCGACTGCCGGATATATGCCAAGCTCGACTATGCTTCGCGAAAGGACGGTCGTTGCATCGAGGTGCGAGAACGTAGTAGCCGGAGCAGGGTCGGTCAGGTCGTCCGCCGGAACGTAGACCGCCTGAACGGAGGTTATCGAGCCGTTCTTCGTCGAGACGATACGCTCCTGTAGCTTGCCCATCTCGGAAGCGAGGGTCGGCTGATAGCCGACTGCGGACGGCATACGTCCGAGGAGTGCCGACACCTCGGAGCCTGCCTGTGAGAAGCGGAATATGTTATCTATAAAGAGAAGCACGTCCTTATGCGCGGTCTCACGGAAATATTCCGCCATAGTCAGTCCGACAAGGGGTACGCGCAGACGCGCTCCCGCGGTCTCGTTCATCTGTCCGAAGACGAGCGCGGTCTTCGAGAGGACGCCCGACTGCTTCATCTCCTGCCAAAGGTCGTAGCCCTCTCTCGAACGCTCACCGACACCTGCGAAAACGGAGTAGCCGTCATGCTCGAACGCGATATTTCGTATAAGCTCCATTATGAGGACGGTCTTTCCGACACCTGCGCCGCCGAACAGACCTATCTTTCCTCCTCTGGCATACGGAGTCATAAGGTCTATGACCTTTATGCCGGTCTCAAGTATCTCGTCTGCCGTAACGACCTCCGCAAACGGAGGTGCGGCATGATGTATCGGCCATCTGAGGTCGGAGACTATATCTCCTGCGCGGTCTATCGGATGTCCGTTCACATTGACCATACGTCCGAGGGTGTTCTCCCCCACCGGAACGGATATCGGCGCACCTGTGGCGTAGGCTGACATTCCGCGTGACATACCGTCTGTCGGCTGCATCGAGATACAGCGCACCTCACCCTTTCCGAGATGCTGTAGCACCTCGAGGGTGAACGTTTCATCACCGTCCGGAACCTCGACCGCATGAAAAATATCCGGGATCTCGAAATCGTTGAAGCGTATGTCAACGACGGGTCCCGTGATCCTTGTTACGATACCTTTATTTCTTGTTTCCATTGTAAAGATCCTATCTGCTCGACAAAAAGCCTGCCGGGTGCTGTTTGAAAAAGAAGGAGATATGTACGGGAGCAAGAGAGCTTTGTGACAGACGAAGAATTTTTCCGCAGGAATACGCACGTATTTCAAGGAAAAATTCCGAGGTATAGCGCAAAAAGCTCCGCTATCTGTGCATATTGACTTTTTTCAAACACGCCCTACTCCTCCGCCGTGCCTCTCATCGAATTCTTGTCCGATGCCGTTTCGAGCACACCCGCCGTTACCTCGCTCTGTCTCTTTCGACCGATCTCCGTCTCAAGGCTCGCCGAGGTCTCACGTGCGTTATCGTATGCGGAGCGCATAGCCATCAGTGTCGCCGCCTGCGCTCCCGATGCCGCCTCGAGCGCGGTCGAATAGAACGTCGCGTTCACGAGACAGGTGCAGAAGCCGGCTATGACGGTCTCACGGTCGGGAACGAACAGCACGTCACGTTCGGTGCCGTCTTCCGAGGTCACGTCTCCCTCTACAGTAAGCGGAAGAAGACGGCGCACGGTCGGCTCCTGTGTCAGCATATTTACGAAGCTCTGGTACACGAGGTACACCGCCGACACCTCACCGCTCCTATACATATCGCAAAGGAGGTCGCACAGCTCGAGACACGAGTCCGCAGTCGGAACGTCCGAGAGTATGTGTGACGTATCGCGGTCGGTACAGCCTGTGAGGTCACGCTCCGCAAGGTACGAGGCGGCTGCTCTGCCGCACACGACGAGCCTGTACGGTCTCTCCTCCGACTCAAGGACGGAGGTCGCGTACTCAAGGAGCGTTACGTTGTAGCCGCCGCAAAGTCCGCGGTTCGAGGAAAATATGACGTAGCACACGGGAGCCTCCGGTGCGATGCACGGCATTGCCTCCGCGACCGCGCCGCCGAAGCGCGACAGCATAGCCGCGCACGAATCCGCATACGGACGGTATGCTTCAAGTGCCGCGCTGACCTGTGAGAGCTTGGCGGCAGAGACTGTCCTCATAGCACCGGCAAGCTGCTCCGTTACGGCAACGCTCCTCTTGTGCTTCTTAAGCTCACGCAGACTTGGCATCGGATATCACCTCCGAAAGTGCCTCACGGAGCGCGGTCAGTGCCGCCTCGTCAGCCTTTGCCCCTGTTTTCAGTCTCTCGACCAGCTCGGGGTGCATTATCTCCATCGAATCGTACATCGTCTCCGCACTCTCGTCAAGCTCGTCTGACGATATACCGTCGAAAAAGCCCTCGGAGACCGCAAATATAAGAAGTGCCTGCTTCCAGTCAGGCAAGGGCTCGTAGCGACCCTGACGGAGTGCCGCCATCATACGTCCGCCGCTCTCGAGGACACGGCGTGTAGAGCTGTCAACGTCCGCGCCGAACTGTGCAAAGCCGGCAAGCTCACGGTACTGTGCAAGTCTCATGCGAAGGCTCGACGAGACCTGCTTCATGAGCTTCGTCTGTGCCGCACTGCCGACACGTGAGACGGACAGTCCGACATTTACCGCCGGTCTCTGTCCCTCGTTGAAAAGGTCTGTCTCCAGGAATATCTGACCGTCCGTTATCGATATGACGTTTGTCGGAATATATGCGGAGATATCCCCTGCCTGTGTTTCTATTATCGGAAGTGCCGTCATCGAGCCGCCGCCAAGCTCCTCGGAGAGCTGTGCCGCACGCTCGAGAAGACGTGCATGGAGGTAGAATACGTCGCCCGGGTACGCCTCACGTCCCGACGGACGGTGGAGCAGTAGCGACAGCTCACGGTACGCAACGGCGTGCTTTGACAGGTCGTCGTAGACTATCAGCACGTCACGTCCGCTGTACATGAAGTATTCGCCCATTGCCGCACCTGCAAACGGTGCGATATATTGGAGCGAAGCGGAGGACGAAGCCGGAGCGCAGACGATGGTCGTATAGTCCATCGCACCGTAGCGTGTGAGCTTTTCGCGTATCTCCGCAACGGAGGCATCCTTCTGACCTATCGCAACGTATATGCAGACTACGTCCTTTCCCTTTTGGTTTATTATCGCATCGACCGCAACGGAGGTCTTTCCCGTCTGGCGGTCGCCGATTATCAGCTCACGCTGACCTCGTCCTATCGGAACGAGCGCGTCTATAGCCTTTATTCCCGTGTGCATCGGACGTGACACGGACGAGCGGTCGGGTATACCCGGGGCTCTGCACTCTATCGGGCGGTGCTTATCCGTCCATATACGTCCGAGACCGTCTATCGGGTGTCCGAGCGGATCGACGACTCGTCCGAGAAGCTCCTCGCCCACCGGAACGGCGGCAATACGTCCGACACGGCGAACGCGGCTTCCGCTCTCGATATTCTCGTATTTTCCGTAGACGATACAGCCTATACGTGTCGGCTCGATATCGAGTACCATGCCGCGTTCGCCGCATTCGAACTCTATGACCTCACCGTACATTATGTCGGCAAGACCGTCGAGCCAGCAGATACCGTCCGAGATGCTGATGACACGTCCGAGCTGGAACTCACTTACGTAAACGTCCATCTCGCGTATAGCCTGCATGAGGTCATCGGTCAGCTCCTCGACCGTTTCGTTACCGGAGACCATACGCTTCTGTAGGGTCTTCGTCAGGTGATAGATATTATCGGCGACCGTACAGTCGTAGACCGTGTCACCGATACGAAGTCTGAGTCCCCCGAGGAGGGTCGGATCGACCTTTACCCAAAAGGACTGCTTACCGTTGACTCTGGTGAGCCAGCCCTCGGTCGTTCGACCTATACGCTCGACAAGGTCGGGCGCAAGCTCGTGCGCGGAGGTGAGGGTGACGTAGAGAACGTCACTGCTCTTAAGGTACGCCATGTCGCCCGGGGTAAGACGTATCTGCTCGAGGATACGGTCGGCGAACTCGTTCTCGTGACGTCTCAGCTCCGAGACGTAGGGTTCGGAGGAAACGAGCTCCGTGACACGGTCGGTCAGCTTTTTGATGAAGTCGTCCTTTGTGTTGTTCACGGCTTCCCTTCTCATGCCGGCGATGACCTCATCGGTCTGGCGCATATGCTCGCTTACCTCGATCGCCGCTGCCTGCTCGATCTCGGCGACCTCGTTATCGCGCTCGATCTCTCCGCAAAGCTCCTCCAC
>CAYSKU010000120.1:0-8033 GCA_964431775.1 uncultured Ruminococcus sp.
TATTGGTGCAGGCTTGGCTGAGGTCGGCTGAGCCGACAGGCAGTCATCGGCGTTCATGAAGCTTGGATTGGAAGATATCCCACGACAATATTATTGGTGCAGGCTTGGCTGAGGTCGGCTGAGCCGACAGGCAGTCATCGGCGTTCGTGAAGCTTGGATTGGAAGATATCCCACGACAATGTTATTTGTGCAGGGTCGGATGAGATGCAGACTTTTTCTTTGTGTTATTCATACTTCGACCGTTTTTTTATGCCGAGAGTATTATAATAGTGCCATAAAGATACAGTACTAACATTTGCGAGGTAAAACTATGCTGCAATACGAGGATCCCATCAGATGTATCACCTCCGGAAGGTCACTGACCGTCTATCTGGAGGGTGATATCGATCACCATAACGCCCGTGAGGTGCGCGGCAGGATCGACACAAAGCTTTATATACAGCGACCGGACGAGCTGATACTCGACCTGTCACGTGTGAATTTTATGGATAGCTCCGGACTCGGACTCATCCTCGGACGGTATACGAGAGCCGTTGAGCTTGGGATAGTCTTCAAGGTCGCCAACCCGAGCAGACAGATACGCAAGATACTCGACCTTGCAGGGACAGAGCGTCTCATAAAGATCGAGGATATGCCTCCGCGTGAAAAGCGCGGCTATTGAGGAGGAGACGATGAAAGCAAACATTATAAACGAGGTCAAGCTCAGCTTTCCGTCATACTCCGCAAACGAGGCGTTTGCAAGAGCCGCCGCCGCTTCGTTCTGCGCTCAGCTGAACCCGACCTTCGATGAGCTGTCCGACATAAAATGCGCGATATCCGAGGCGGTCACGAACGCTATAGTACACGGCTACCGTGACAGTCTCGGTGAGGTCTTCCTTAATATGCGGCTCACCGAGGATCGCGTGTTCCGTGCGGAGATCAAGGATAAGGGGTGCGGTATACCGAACGTAGAGGAGGCTATGCGCCCACTGTATACGACCGACCCCGAAAACGAACGTAGCGGTATGGGCTTTACTATAATCGAAAACTTTATGGATCAGCTACGTGTCGTCTCGACCCCCGGTAAGGGAACACGTGTCGTAATTACGAAAAAGCTGTCCATGCTCCCGCGTGTCAAGGGCTGATACATACCGACGTGTCATAGTGTCATCGTCGGGTCATCACGGGAGGGAACAGGATGCAGAACACATACGACGAAAATCTCATATATCTCGAACGCTACGCGGCAGGGGACAGCTCTGCCGAGGACGAGCTGGTACAGCGTAACAGCGGACTCGTGAACGGTATAGCGCACCGCTTTCGCGGACGTGGGGTCGAATTCGAGGATCTTGTGCAGATCGGCAATATCGGTATGCTAAAGGCGATACGCAGCTTCGACCTCTCACGCGGCAATGCGTTCTCGACCTACGCCGTTCCGTTGATCGTCGGTGAGATACGCCGCTTTCTGCGCGACGACGGTATGGTCAAGGTCAGCCGTGTGCAGAAGCGCATCGGTGCGGCACTTATGCACGCACGTGAACGCTATATCGCGGAGCACGGTGTCGAGCCGCGCCTTGACGATATGGCTCGTGAGGTCGGAGTGTCTGCGGCGGAGGCGGCTGCCGCACTTGATTCAGCTTCGCCCGTGCGCTCTCTGTCCGAGTCCATCGGTGACGATGACTTTCTCCTTGAGGATGTCATTCCCTCCGAGGAGGACGAGCTGGGACGTATGCTCGAGCGTCTCGCACTGCGTGAGGTGATAGAGACTCTGCCGCCGCTCTGGCGAAGGATAATCCTGCTCCGCTATTTCCGTGAGTATTCGCAGCAGCAGACCGCCGATGCACTCGGTCTGACACAGGTAAAGATATCACGTGAGGAGAAAAAGATATTCACGAGGCTTCGTGAGGAGCTTGCGTGAGTCTTGTACTGCGTGAGCGTCACACAGTCGTATCCTTGCTCCGGTTTAGCCGACTCATGCTATGGTTGCTTGTTTTTTACGCCGCTCCGATGGTATAATAGTGTCACGTAGAAAATACCGATACCAAGGGAGGATTGCAAATGAAGATCGATATCGGAGGAAGCATCACGACACTTCGTAAGGGTGCCGGTATGACTCAGGAGGAGCTTGCGGGACAGCTCGGCGTTTCCGCACAGGCGGTCAGCAGGTGGGAGACCGGCGCATCTATGCCCGACATACTACTTCTGCCGGTCATCGCGGACGTTTTCGGCATAACCGTTGACGAGCTGTACACGGGTGTTCGCGAGAGTACGGAGCAGACGCACTACGGCTTCAACGAGCTTCCGGAGCTGCTCTACGGTGAGCTTCTGCGCCTCGACAGCTACGCATGGGGACACGCGGACGATGCCGAACGTCTCTCACGTCTTGCGGAGCTTAAGTCGAGGCTTGCCGAGGGGAGCGGCTGTCTGCATTTCAGCATAGGAGACAGAGGAGGCACTGTACTCGTGTCGGACGAATACGCACTCGTACACAGGACGTTCGGAACGCGAGAGTCTCTTGCCATGCTCGAAGCTGCGGAGGGCGCGGCGGTGCTTGAAGCCATACTCGACAAGAACGCCGTAAGACTGTTTCGCTACCTTATTGAAAATCAGAAGAAGATATTCACGACCGCCGCGATCTCGAGACGTGTCGATATGTCCGAGGAGGAGTGTCAAGCCGCACTTGATAAGCTGAGCGCGGCGAACATCCTTTACTGTACGATTGTAGATGGTGAGACGGAGCTTCCGGTGTACTCCGTCAGCGCGGACAATACGAAGGTGTTGTGTATATACATGATACTTCGGTTGGCGAGACAGGTATACGAGAACAAATGGTTCTTCGGCTATCGCGGCTCGTATCTGCCGATGCAGTGAAAAAAGCTCTGCCGTGACCTTTACTCGGTCACGGCAGAGTGCTTTTTGTCAGTTATCGAACTTTTTTTCGTCGGGTGCCGGATGTGCGGTCAGAACTCCGTCTGCGGCATCGACTATACCGCCTACGTAATACTTGCTTCCGTCCTCACGTCCGACAGACGGTATACCCATGACTACTGTCGGGAAGTTGGCATCGCACTTTCCCTCGGTGTGCGGCAGGATACGGTACGCACGGTGCATATGACCGCAGACGAGCATATCGATACCCATCTCGTTCAGCAGCTTCGTCCAGTATTCGTAGGTCTCGGAGGCAACGTCGAACGGATGCTCGAACTTTTCGGTGATCGGTACATGACAGAACGCGATACGATAGCGTACACCGTCGGCGGCATACTCATTCTCACGGTCGGCGATGAGCGATTCGAGGTATGCCGTCTCACGGCGGCGGAAGCTCTCGAAGAATATAGTACCGCCGTACTCGACGTTGTGGTCGTACTTGTCCTCACCGCAGTCGAGAACGAGACCCCAGAGAGATCCCTGACGGAACGAATAGAAGGTCTCGCGCCGTCCGTCACGGAAGGCGGTCGGGAAGTAGCTCGGTAGGAGCGTTGCCATGTGACCTCTCGTGTCGTGATTGCCGCGTGAGCCGATGACGGGACGTTCGCCGTGAACGGCACTTGCGGACAGTGCGTAGGACGTATAGAAATGCTCGACCTTGTCGCTCCACTCGTTTATGTCACCGTTCAGGAGGAGTATGTCGCATTCACCGCCGCAGGCTCTGTAGGTCTCGAGCGGCTTGTCGATCTGTGCGTGAGTGTCGGCGAACTGGAACAGACGGAACGAGTCGCCGGTGAGAGGGTGGAAGGAGTAGGTCCGTCGTACCTTTTCCTCCCCCTTCGGGTAGTAGGGCTTCTTGTCGAGGTATTCGACAAATACGACCGTGTACTCTCCGGCGGCGTTCAGACGCTTTCCGGGAACAGGTATCTTGTGGACGGTATCGTACATCAGCAGACCGCATTCCTCATCCGTGAAGCGTTCGCCGTCGATCTCGATCCAGCCGATACCCATAGTGGTCGTCAAAAATACGATCTGATAGTCATGCCCGACAACGAAGACTGTCGGGTCGTAGCGAAGTACGCTGTTTTCCTCCATGACGTACCTCCTTAAAGGTCTATTTCCATACCGTCGAACGCCTTACCGTAGAGGTAGGGGTGCGGATTCTTTGCCATATGTGCAAGCTCCTCGTTCCAACGGGGGCTGACGTGGTTGTGAAGCACACGCTTCACCTTTGCGTTTGCAAGCACCTCCTCGGTGGCGGCAGGGGTGAAGTGTGCGGATTCGACGACGATGAGGTCGAGCTCCTCCTCGAACGCGACCTTCGGGAAGTCCACGGTCGGGTGACGGAGGTCTCCGGTAAAGAGGAGCTTCTTGCCCTCAGCCTCGATGAGGAACGAATGAGCGTTCTTGCAATGCTCCGTAGCGATAGCCGTCACCTTGACGAAGCCGTCATCGTAGATAACGCCGGCTTCGTATACGTTCAGGTGTATGCCCTCACGTACAGCTCCGCTTCCGATACCTGCGAGCCATGCCTTCATACCGGTGATGATGGCGGCATCGGGCAGGAATATCTCGGGGGTCGCGGTCGTAAAGAACCAGTTTGCGAGATCGACGAAGGAGACGAGACCGTCAACGTGGTCTCCGTGTGGGTGGGTGATGAAGATACCGCGTACAGCATCGATGGAGATACCGCGATGGAGCAGATCCTCGATCACCTGTGTTCCCATGTCAACGAAGTAATATCTGCCGCTCACCTCGAGCATCGCACAGGAACAGCGACGCTCCGGCTCCGGTACTCCGTGGCTCGTGCCGATAAACGTAAGCTTCATGAAGATTGTGGCAGGGAGGACTCCCTGCGCTCCTTTCCGAAAAAATACGATAAGCCGATAGGCTGTTATTTTTTTAGGTGCTGTTTGAAAAAAGAAGGAGATATGTACGGGAGCGAGAGAGCTTTGTGACAGACGAAGAATCTTTCCGCGGTAATACGCACGTATTTCAAGGGAAGATCCTGAAGTATAGCGCAAAAAGCTCCGCTATCTGTGCATATTGACTTTTTTCAAACACGCCTTAGTCGAGCAGTGCCGCCAGCTCGTCAACGGTCTCGTCAAAGACCTTCATTGCGTTCCTTACGACCTCGGGGGAGGTAAGGTCGATACCTGCGATCTTCAACTCATTGATCGGATAGTCAGAGCCGCCTGTCGAGAGGAAGCTGAGGTATCTTGACGGGTCTCCCGTCTCGAGGATATCCGAGGCGATAGCGACTGCGGAGGAGAAGCCGGTGGCGTACTGATATACGTAGAACGCACGATAGAAGTGGGGGATATACGCCCACTCGTACTTCACGACATCACGGAACTCTGCGTTCGGGTAGTACTGACGTACAAGCTCTGCGTAAAGCTCGGACATAGCCTCGGCAGTGAGGGGCGTACCTGCTGCCTCAAGCTCGTGTGTCCTCTGCTCGAACTCGGCAAACAGTGTCTGACGGAAGACGGTGGTGCGGAAGCCCTCGAGGAAGTGGTTGAGGATGTACGCACGACGCTTTTTGTCGGTCTCGGTCGCGAGGAGGTACTTTGTGAGAAGCACCTCGTTGCAGGTGGAGGCGACCTCCGCAACGACAAGGTGATAGTCATGCTCCGCGTAATCGTGAGCCGCGGAGGAGAGGTAGGAGTGCATTGCGTGACCAAGCTCGTGTGCGAGGGTGAACGCATGGTCGAGAGTGCCGTTATAGTTCATGAGGACGTAGGGATGTACACCGTACACGCCCATCGAGAACGCGCCGGAATCCTTACCGGGGGTCTCGTATACATCGACCCAGTTCTCACGGTATGCGCGGTCGATGACGTTGACGTAGTCCTCACCGAGCGGAGCTACAGCCTTTTTGACAAGCTCACACGCCTCCGCGTAGTCAACGGGGTAGTCAACGTCCGCGACCATCGGGGTATAGAGGTCGAAAACATCTATGGAATCAAGTCCGAGAGCCTTTTTACGAAGCTCGAGATACTTTTCCATGGAAGGGATCGCCGCGTGTACAGCCTCAACGAGCGCATCGTATACGCTCTCGGGGACGTTGCTACCTGCAAGGGAGGCGGCACGTGCGGAGGAATAACCGCGAATGTCCGCGCTCATGTTGTCCTTCTTTACGCTGCCGCCGTAGAGGGTAGCGAAGGTGTTGATGTACTTACCGTAGGTGCCGAACATCTTTTCGAAGGCGTCCTCACGGACTCTGCGGTCTCCCGACTCACGGAACATACCGAACGTGCCGGAGGTAAGCTCGACCTCGTTTCCGTCCTCACCGACGATGGTGGGAAGCTCCATCTCGACGTTCGTGAACATATCGTATGCGGACTTCGGTATACCGGTGATCTTCGAGACCTTAGCGAGGATACGTTCGCTCTTTTCGTCGAGCGTATGCTCACGGAGACGGGTGGAGTCCTCGATGATGTGTGCGTACTTTTTGAGCGGAGCGTATTCGAGGAAGCGTGCAAGGGTCTCCTCGGGTCTCTCGAGAAGCTCGGGCGTAAAGAACGCCATGCTCGAGCCATACTTCACGCCGAGCATATTGACACGGTCGGTCATGACCTGCGCCGCCGTGTCGGAGCCGTCCGCGGACTGTGCGAGGAACGCATAGCAGGCGACACGGTCGAACTTTTCGGAGAAGCGGTATATGGTCTCGTATGCGTTGAAGAGCGACTCTGCGGACTGCCCGAGAGTCCCCTTGATCGAGGCAACGGAGGGTATCTCCGCTTCACATTCCGAGTATGCGACCTCCCATGCCTCGCTCGAGGGGAAGATGTGTGTAAAGTCCCATTTAAGCTCTGCGGGAATATCGTTTCTGTTTTTCATTTGAATGACCATCCTTGATTATCGTTATCTGTATCTGCGACCTGTTTTTTCGAGGTACGCGGAGAGCGGAGCTATCCAGTCTGTCTGGAGGATATCGAAATTGTCGGCGCACCAGCCCCAGCCGTATTCGAGGTCTCCCATAAGTGCGGTATCGTCCGAATGTCCGGCTGACAGCACCGCCTTATAGTTATAGACTATCGTGTTGACCCAGCATAGCTTTCCTTCCCTGTGGAGCATATCACGGTAGGCTTCGGAGGCAAGCTCGTCCTCCATGGTCTTAAAGATAAGCTCCGAGCCTATGTAATTTATATTTCGGGTCTTGAGCAGCTCGTGAACTCCGTCATCCTTTGATATGACGGGCAGGAACTGTATATCGGGCGCGTAGGCTTCGATCACGTCGAGACGCTCCTTCTTCGGCGAGCATTTCAGGATTATCTGCTCCTTCATGTCGTGACGCTTTATCTTTTCGATGATCTCCGCCGGATGATCGCCGAACTTGTCAACGTTGATGTAGCAGCGTCCCTTGAGATGCTCGAGCAGCTCGTCAAGCGTGCAGAGACCGATCTCCGTCTCGACTCCGTCATAGTTGCAGTAGCGGAGAGCGCGGATCTCGGCAGTCGTCATCTCCTCGAGGTGGACGTCACGTCCGAGGTGACGTCGTTCCATGTGCGGATGGAAGATGAACAGCTCACCGTCACCTGCCATGGTAACGTCTATCTCGACCATGTCCGCACCCTGTGCGAGTGCGATATCGTAGGCAACGAGGTTGTTGCAGGGGATATTGCCGCCCCAAACTCCGCGATGAGCGCAGAGTATGACCCTCTCCGATGCCGTTTCGCGAATGTCAGATCTCATGTGTAGCCTCCTTGAGTTTGACTGTATTTTGTCTCGTTGTAGGTATATTGCCTCTATCCTCTGCGGAGCATACCCTTGAGCTCACGCAGTGTGACTATCTTGAATACGATAACGAGTACCGCATAGACCACGACCGCGCCGATTATGGAGACCATACCGCCGAGCCGCGTACCGAGCGCACCCGAGAGTACGGAGTACGCACCGTAGGCGAACGCCCCCATTATCAGGGAGGCGACGAGCGTTTTTGCCGCGTTTATAAGTATGACACCGCAGCCGTCAAGGTAACGTCTGAGGAAGCAGAGGTTCATCACTATCATAACGACGTAGCACAGGCAGGTCGCAAGAGGTGCGCCCATTATGTTGACGGACTCGATACCGACGAGGATAGCGTTCAGCACGCACTTTATGATACCGCCGACCGTCAGGCT
>CAYSKU010000121.1:0-7886 GCA_964431775.1 uncultured Ruminococcus sp.
TATATGACGGGCTTGAATTTCTATATCGCTTGCTTGACCTTGTGCTCCTCCTAGAGGTTGATGAATCATTATTTCGGCATTGGGCAAAGCAAATCTTTTACCCTTGGTTCCGCTCGATAGCAAAAACGATCTGAATACTCCGGAAAAGCTCACGAAGCTGATCGGCGGATACAAGAGATCCGGCTTCGGAGGTATCGTACCGTTTAGCCATAAGAGCTATTCAATGGCACCGATGTCTGAGGAGTACTATAAAATGTACCGCTACATCGCAAAGGAAGCCTCGTCAAACGCTCTGTCTGTAGGATATTTGGACGATACCTATATCATGAGGGAATACATATCAAAGCTCGGCGACGAAAGGGAAGAGGTAGTCTGTCATGTGCTTGTAAAGTATGACTATGCCTGCACAGAGGGACAGCGTCTCAAGAGAAGACTTCACGATACGGGCGAGCTTATGTCACTTGTCGCAGTCAACGACGATGACCTCACCATTCTCGACCTTCGCGAGTATATATCCGACGGAGAGCTTCTCGAATGGGACGTACCCGACGGCAACTGGAATATAGAAGAATATGTCTGTGAGCCTGATACCTCCTCGGATCATATCGATCTCATGGACTATGACGTATCATCCGATTACCTGCGTAAGACCGTTCGAGTCCTTCTCGAACAGCTCGGTGAGAAAAACGGTGAAGAAGCTCCGATAAGCGTATTTATTTATCGTAATATTCTGTACGCCGGAAAGAATCGCCGTATGTGGCATCGTAGATTCAACGAAATGTTTGAGGAACAGTTCGGCGTCGATCCGGCTCCGTACTATCCCTTGCTGTTCCGTGATTTCGGCGGCTTTGCAAAGCGTTACAAAAGTATGCTTATGACCTGCCGTGCAAGAATGCTGACGGAAGGGTATCTGAAAGCAGCGGCGGATTTCTGCCTTGCTCACGATATACTGTGTACAGGCTATCCGGCAGAGGGAAAATCAGTCGCCTGCTCATGGCTGTTCGGAGACGGACAAATGCTTCATAAATACGCGACCGCTCCGGGATTGTCAATGCCCTTTGCGTACCTTTACGGACTGAACGGTATCCGTGTCGCCGCAGGAGCGGCAGACCAGCTCGGCGCGGATACTGTAACGGCAGACCTGTTTAAATATTTCAGTCTGCTCAATCGCGATATCATATATCGTGAATCCATGAACGCATACGTGCGCGGCGTGAATATGGTGTTTGCACACCTCGGAGAAGACAGAACAGACGAAAAGCAGAAGCCCGATGAAACAGAGCCTATCACGTGGGGTTCTATCTTCTCAAAGGGTGACGATCTGGCTGACTTTGCTGAATTTGCAACTCGTGTTCAAACACTGCTGCGAGGCGGTGAGCATTTGAGTGAAGCCGCAATACTTTATCCGATACATTCGCTCCATTCGCTGTCATATCTGTACCAGTCGGACGTTGAGGAAGGCTTTGAATATCCCTCTACGCCGGATAACGCCGATTACATGGAGCTGATGAACAGCTTCCTAAATTATGTCGGTATCGATACGACCTTCCTGCACCCCGATATAGTTACAAACAGAGCTCACGCGGAAAACGGTATACTGTATATCCCGACCGATAAGAGTACCATGAAGTTCAAGCTGCTGATACTTCCCTCAATGTCGATAATCAGCTTGAAAGCTCTACGTGTAGTGAAGAAGTTCTTCGACGAAGGAGGAAAGGTCATTTCAACGGATAATCTGCCTACCTCCGCATTCGAATGTGTACGCAGCTTTGACGATCCGAATACAGCCATACGTACCGAATCCGCAGAAGATATAGAGGTACGTGAGATAATGATGCACATTTTCGGAAAAGAGATCGCGGACGTTCGTACTTATCAAAGGTATTACAAGAATTCAAACGAAAACGGGGGTATAGCGTACTTCCTGCCGTCGAACTGGACGTCGGCAGACCGTACAGAATCGGTTTCCGCAAATATGCTCTATCAGGCGGTCGGTAAGTTTGACTTCGCACCGGACGTGTACATAGACAAAATGCCGCGCCGTGAGTTCTTCGGGATGATGAACTATAATCTGCCCGATTTCTTGAAGATCGGTCTTGATAAACGTCTTGCACGTGGCTGTTCGATGAACTATATACATAAGAGGTACGCAGGCTGTGACCTTTACTATATAACGAATACCACCGGAGACGAATACAAGGGAAATATTCTTTTCAGAGGTCGTCACGTTCCCGAAGAATGGAATCCGTACACCGGAAGGATCAGACGAATGGCGGTCGAATACGTAATGTTCCGAGGGGAGCTTTATACGAAAGCGGAAATGACTATCGAGGCTTCATCATGTACCTTCGTGGTAAGTCAAGTTGGACGTACTCAAAAGGAGATCATGCGTGACCTGACAGGCGAGGAGGTCATTCCGGAATACTTCCCGAAGGAACGTATCTGAGTCCGAAATATACTGCAAGCGTTTTAGTCACTGTCGAAATGTCGATAGCTTACTACATACAATAAATAACAAAATATCATAAGGAGCGGAGCAATATGTACTACGAGACCATTTCAAAAACCGCACGAAGTGTTATCGAAAACATCGGTCGTGCGATCTTCGGCAAGGAAGAGCAGATCACCTACGTCGTAACGGCACTCCTGTGTCGCGGTCATGTACTTCTTGACGATATCCCGGGTACGGGAAAGACGACCCTTGCCAAGGCTCTTGCAAAGTCGATAGCTGCCGATACGAGACGTATCCAGTTTACCCCCGACCTTCTTCCGTCCGATATCACAGGTGTCAACTATTTCGACCAGAAAACGAGTGATTTCGTATTTCGTCGCGGACCTGTGTTCACGAATATCCTTCTTGCAGATGAGATCAACCGTACCACACCGCGTACACAGTCCGCACTGCTTGAATGTATGGGCGAGCATCAGGCAACTATCGACGGCGTGACCTACAGTCTCGGCGAACCGTTTTTTGTAATAGCCACGCAGAACCCCATAGAATCGCAGGGAACCTTTCCGCTTCCCGAAGCACAGACCGACCGTTTTCTCATGAAGCTGTCTCTCGGCTATCCCGAGCGCAGTGCGGAGAAGGAGATACTCACACAGTATGGAGGCGTAGGTCCGCTCGAGTCGCTCACTGCGGTATGTACGAAGGAGGATATTGATATAGCCGCCGATATGGTCGAAAAGGTCACTGTCAGCGACCCGATCAAGAACTATATTATCGATATTGCCGATGCAACGCGCAACAGCGAACGCCTCAGACTCGGCGTCAGCCCACGTGCGACTCTTGCGATGATGTGTGCCTCACAGGCATATGCCGCAATAATGGGACGTGACTACGTCATTCCTGATGACGTAAAAAAGATCGCCGTTCCGGTCCTTTCACATCGTATCGTTACTCGCTCACAAAATACGATCCGCCTGGCAGATACAAACGAGCAGGTGATCGAGTATATCTTAGATACCGTTCGCGCACCGATCGAATAAAACTTCTTTCGAGGTCGTTACAGAAAGGAGCATTGGTCTATGATATTTATTGCACTTGCGGTAGCCGTACTTATCGTATTGCTCGTTGAAGGACACGTATACAAAAAGCGTGTTTTTGACAACGTTGAATATAACGTTACGGTATCGACCGGTGAAGTGTTTGAAGACGAAGAAATATACATATACGAAGAGATACGAAATAACAAGGCTCTGCCGCTTCCGTATCTAAAGGTCGATACAGAGCTTCCCGAGGGCTTGACCTTTCACATAGTGGAGACTGACAAAAAAACAGGTGAGCTTAAGACCTCATATCCACGAGTGATACACAGTATATTCGTCATGCGCGGACGTCAGCAGATACGCAGACGCTGGCGTGTCCGATGTGACATACGAGGTACGTATCATCTCGGAAGCGTTACCATGCTTGCAGACGATATTCTCGGATATCATACGATGGCAAAAATATTCGAACCCGGATGTGAATCAAAGCAGACGATAGTCGTTCTTCCGAAAGCGGTAGAGCTTGCGAAGCATTTCACCGTCTCGAAATACACGAACGGAGACTTTATCGTGCAGTCGGGACTTTTGTCTGATCCTCTGATGAAAGCCGGAGTTCGTGACTATTCTCCCGGAGACCCTATGAATCGCATCAACTGGATGCAGACTGCCGTTCACGGTTCACTTATGGTCAACCTTGAAGAGTTCACGAATCGTCATCAGTTCAATATCATCATGAATATGCAGGCACGTGACATAGAAAAAAGTATTCCGGGACCTCCAAGTGCTCGTGTTCCGGTCGAGCTTTGTCTGACGGTCGTTGCCTCTGTGCTTGACAGCGTATCGGGAGAGAATATTCCGGTTCGGTTTATATGTAATACTCCTCCGGAGCAGTTTGGAGAAGCGCGTCTGACAGCGGCAACGGATGAGAACGATGAGATCGGAGAAAAGATATTCGTTTCACCTATATATAAAGGAAAGACCGATATGATCACCGCGTTGCGTATGCTTGCACAGCTCGAGCTTATGATCTCTACTCCGATAGAAAAGATGCTCGATCATATTCTCGATAATCCATATGGCTATACCTCCGGAGGAAACATTCTTTTCGTATCGTCTTATCTCAGCGAACGTATGATCAATTTCTGCTATGCTCTTCGAAAGCTCGGTATTACGGTCGTTTTCTATATCACCTCTGCAAGCATCAACGCCACGATCATTCCGGAGGATATAGAGGTGCATTTCAAGACCTATCTTGAGGATTGAGCTATGCTCTTCGAAGTAAAAACGCTATATATCGGAGGGATCGTATGAAATTAAATGATTTTTTTGATAAGGTATTCCATGTAGTCGCCCTTCTTGCAGTTGCCATGATGACCGTACCGTTCGCACTCATGCTTTTGAACGGCACGTTTCCGCATTCCTCGCTCATCTTAACGACAGTTGCACTGTTCAGCACGATCTTCGGCTATATCGTACAAAGCGCGGTCGCACGTGCGGCGCGTAAGACCTTCTCTAACGATGGGTTCGGATCTCTCGAGGATGGTGTTCTTTCGGAATTCTCGTTCAAATACGCAGGTATACCGATAACTGTCTTCGTGATACTCTCTGTCGTGATACTGTTTATACATAATAACATAATGCAGTCACTGTGCGATTCGGGCGTTATCTCGTATACTACGATAATCTATGCTATATTGATGGCTGTGATCTTTTTGGTCTCCGCGATAATGGGATGTGTTGTCTGGTTCTATCCTATCGAACGACTTGCCAATATCTATTTCCTGATCACAGGTGTCGTTATCTTCTTTATAGAATTTGCTCTCACTGCCGTGACTTCACAGCCCGGGGCAAATACGCTCTCTATCCTCGGAGTATCATTTGCCGTATACCTTGTGTGCATGATGATAGTCTTCAACCAAAACAGTTTGCAGCAAAAATATCGTGGCTCGGTCGTATCGGTGATGACTCCGTCGGCACGAATGTATAACCTTTTTCTCGTTTTTATTCTATTTCTGTCTCTGCTGGCGGTATTTGCAGCTTCCTACGTTTTGTTGTCGGGTCTGTACCTTATAGGAAGGCTCATATTTGTCTACATAATGTACAGGTTCTTCTATAGCTCGGGAGATGCGGAGAGTACGTATTATGAGTATTCCTACCTTGAGGGAGATGAAGCGGCTGAGCTTTTCATGCAGAATGCTATGATGGATCAGGGAGACCGTATACTGCTCTCGTACTTTTTTGCGGGAACTCTGACAGCACTTGCATTGATCGTTTGTATAAAAACAGGTGTACTTCGCAAAGCCGTTCAAGCGATCCGCGCATGGCTCGTGGACTTCTTTACCACTATCTTTATCGGTGTGGATATCTTCAAAATATCGTTTGATCCGGACGAAGAAGAAAAGGAAGATGTCAAGAACTATAAGGACGAAAAGAAGAGGCTGCAACGTGCTGAGATAAGAGATCTGTCGGAGCTTGTCGATTCCACGGACACCTATAGGCTGTTCATGCAGAGACTCGGTAAGCTTCCAACTTACGATGAGCAGCTGTGCTATGCGTACTCCATGCTCATAAGGATGTACAAAAAGATGAATATCCCATTGAAAAGCTCCGACACACCTCGTGAAATGGAGAAAAAGATATCTCGTGCATTGACAAAGGAAGATATCGAACAGATCACGCGAGATTTCGAGAGCGTTCGTTATGCCGAAGTACGCAAGAGCGATATGGAAGCGGCGGAGACGCTTCAAAAGATATGTGCCGGTGTCAAACGATATCTGTATTAGGGCTTGTTTCAAGGCATAATCCGGCGTCAACTCCGGTATATATGAAATAACTTCAATTTCGTATATACCGGAGTGATTTTATGTCAAAACTATCAGTGCTTCTTTCTTTGATAGGTATATTAATGTTGCCGCTCTCGGTCGCCGCGGAAACACCCGATAATATGCCGTTTGAGGTCAACGCGGATTCGGCTGTTCTGATGGACACGGTCACCGGAACTGTGCTTTATTCAAAAAATGCCGATCTGGCTCTCCCACCGGCTTCTGTCACAAAGATCATGACATTATTACTGTTCATGGAGGAGGTGGATTCGGGCAATATCTCGCTTACAGACGAGATATCGGTAAGCGAATATGCCGCATCTATGGGAGGATCTCAGGTCTTTCTTGAAGCAGGGGAAAGCATGAGCGCGGAGGATATGCTGAAATCGGTGATCATAGCCTCTGCAAACGATGCGGCGGTCGCACTTGCCGAAAAGGTAGCCGGAGGCGAAGAGGCTTTTGTGGGACGTATGAATGAACGTGCGGCAGAGCTTGGTATGGACAACACACATTTTGAAAATGTTACGGGCTTAGATGACGATACGGTCAAGCATCTTACCTCTGCATACGATATCGCGCTCATGTCACGTGAGCTTTTGAAGCATCCGACTATAACAAAGTACAGTACAATATGGATGGATACGATCCGTAACGGGTCATTCGGTCTGACAAATACAAATCGTCTGATAAGGTTTTACGACGGCGCTACAGGGTTGAAAACAGGCTCTACGTCAAAAGCCGGCTTCTGCATGAGCGCGACAGCCATGCGCGACGGTATGCATCTTATTGCGGTCATCATGGGAGCCGACACACGTGACATGAGAAATGAAGCGGCACGTCAGCTTCTCGATTACGGCTTTGCCAAATATTCGCTATACGAAGACCCGGGAGGAGAAGTGGGGACTGCCGACATAATAGGCGGCGTAAAAAATACCTGCGTATGCGAACACGCTCCGTATACAAGTCTTATGGCAAAAGGGAAGAATAAAACGGTGCAGACCGAATTGTTGATAGACGAGGCTATACCGGCACCTGTTCAACAGGGAGATCGAGTCGGTACTGTGCGCTACCTCGTTGACGGAGAGCTGATACATGAGGAGGCTATTACGGCGGCAGAGAATGTGCCGAGGGTCGGATTCGGCACTGTTTTCCTCAGAATGCTCGGAAATTATCTTTTAAAATGAGAGATTCTACGCAAAATTAATAATTTGCTCTTGAAAAAAGATATAAAATGTTGTATTATATAAGTGAACATTTTTTACGTGTTTCACAGGAAACCAACCATTTCCAGATTGTCTGAGACCAAACTCTCAAGAAAACAGGCATATACGGAGGACTTTTAAAACAATGTCAGTCAAACTCAATGAAAAGTATCTGTCCGGTTTCGTTTCCGAGACCGAGGTAGAGAAGATCTCTCATCTCACAGAAGCTGCATATTCACTCGTAAAGAGCAAGAAGGGTGCAGGCTCTGATTTTCTCGGTTGGGTAGACCTTCCGGTAGATTACGATAAAGAAGAATTTGCACGCATCAAGACAGCTGCTGCAAAGATACAGAAGACCTGCGATGTGTTCGTT